>JAFOJB010000064.1 GCA_017420455.1 Blautia sp. | reverse complement strand
GATCATCCTGAACGGAGAGCTTTATACCGGGCACAAATTCAAGGCAGCCGAGTACGGCCACATGATCCTGGACCCGGAAGGACCTCTCTGCAACTGCGGCCAGAGAGGCTGTCTGGAGGCATTTTCCAGCAAGCAGGGGATGAGCTCCTATATCCGGCAGCAGGTACAAAGAGGCCGCGAGAGCATGATGGCAGACGCCGTAAAGGATGGCGTTTTCCGGAGCAAGATGCTGAAGAAGGCACTGGCGGCAAAGGATGCGGTGGCTGTGGAAGCCGTGGACCGGGCCTGCCATTATCTGGCTGTTGCCACCGGAAATATGATCAACACCTTCAGCCCGGATCTGGTCATTTACGGAGGAGGCGTCATCGAAGCAGAGGGAGATTATTTCCTGAAGAAGGTTCTGGCGGAGGTAGACAGGTACTGTATGCCCTCCATCCGCTCCACTGTGGAGATCAAAAATGCGGCGCTTGGGGATGATTCCGTCATTTACGGAGACCTGGCCCTGATCGAGGAGCACGCGAAAGAACTTAAAAAGTAAATCGTTCTTATTTGCATCGGAATCACAGATCTGTATCAGAAGAATCTTTGTGAGGAGCCGGGCTCTTACGTCCTGCGGTTCGAACAAAGATTCTTTTTTATGTTGACTTTTCCGAAAAACGGCATAGAATAAGCAATGGAAAAAGAACAATACAGTAACTGGATAATAACAGGAAAAGAGGCATTTAATATGGAAGCGTTACTGACTACTTCGATCGCTCTTCTGGCAGGCTTGCTTATGACCAGGGTTTTCAAGTTCCTTCATCTGAACCTGCCTGACGTAACCGCATTTCTTCTGGCCGGTCTGTTCGTCGGACCCTATTGTCTTGGAAGACTGGGAGTTCCCGGCCTTGGCTTCACAACGATGGAAGCCGTGGACGGACTAGGAGCCATTACCAATACCGCACTTGGTTTCATCGCTTTTGCCATCGGAAACGAATTCCGTCTGTCCCAGCTGCGTTCCACCGGAAAGCAGGCGACAGTCATCGGAATCGTACAGGCTGTGATGGCTTCTGTGCTGGTGGATCTGTCCATGATAGCACTGCATTTTGTATTCGGGGAGGAGGTTCTTCCTCTTTCCGCTGCCATCACCCTTGGCGCCATCGCCGCCGCCACAGCCCCTGCGGCTACTCTGATGGTCGTCCGGCAGTATAAGGCAAAGGGTGAGGTCACGGACCTTCTGCTCCCGATCGTCGCTCTGGACGATGCGGTAGGTCTTGTGATTTTTGCTGTGTCCTTCGGAATCGCCCAGGCACTGGAAGGAGGAGTGCTGAATGTCTTCTCCATCATTGTCAATCCGATTCTGGAGATCATCTGCTCTCTGATCCTGGGGGCGCTTCTTGGCGCGCTGCTCACTGGACTGGAAAAGCTGTTCTTCTCAAACTCGAACCGTCTTTCCCTCTCCATTGCCTTTGTTGTGCTTACCATCGCGCTTTCATCTGTAAAGATCCCGCTGGGAAGAGCGCAGATTTCCTTCTCCTCTCTTCTGGTGTGTATGAT
>JAFOJB010000063.1 GCA_017420455.1 Blautia sp. | reverse complement strand
TGTCTTGCCCCGTGTCTTGCTTGCCCGTGTCTTCCCCCTGTCTTCCCCCTGTCTTATTTTGCTCCGGCGAAGCCTTTCTCCAGATCCGCGAGGATATCATCGATATGCTCTGTTCCGATGGAGAGCCGGATGGTGTTTTTCCTGATCCCCTGATCCAGCAGCTCTTCCTCGGAAAGCTGGGAATGTGTCGTGGAGGCCGGATGGATCACCAGGCTCTTCACATCCGCCACATTCGCGAGAAGGGAAAAGATCTCCAGATTGTCGATAAATTTCCACGCTTCCTCCTGACCTCCCTTTATCTCGAAAGTGAAGATCGAAGCGCCTCCGTTGGGGAAGTACTTCTCATACAGCGCGTGGTCCGGATGATCCGGAAGAGAAGGATGATTCACCTTTTCCACCTGCGGATGCTTTGACAGGAATTCTACTACTTTCTTCGTATTCTCCGCATGTCTCTCCAGTCTCAGGGACAAGGTCTCCACTCCCTGAAGAAGCAGGAAAGCATTGAAGGGAGAAATCGTCGCTCCGGTATCCCGAAGGAGGATCGCGCGGATGAACGTCACAAAAGCTGCCGGTCCTACCGCGTCATAGAAGGAAACGCCATGGTAGCTGGGGTTCGGCGCGGCGATATTGGGATATTTCCCGCTGGCCTTCCAGTCGAATTTACCGGATTCTACAATGATCCCGCCCAGGGTCGTACCATGTCCGCCGATAAACTTTGTCGCGGAATGCACAACGATGTCTGCGCCGTGCTCGATCGGCCGGATCAGGTAGGGTGTTCCAAAGGTATTGTCGATCACCAGGGGCAGTCCGTGTTTATGCGCGATCTCCGCAATGGCGTCGATATCCGGGATATCGCTGTTCGGATTTCCCAGCGTCTCCAGATAGATTGCCCTGGTATTATCCTGGATCGCGCCTTCCACCTCCTGCAGATTATGAGCGTCCACAAAGGTGGTCTGGATTCCGTACTGCGGAAGGGTATGCTCCAGCAGATTATAGCTGCCGCCGTAGATGGTCTTCTGCGCCACAATATGTCCGCCGTTGGCCGCCAGCGCTTCTATGGTATAGGTGATGGCCGCCGCGCCGGAGGCAAGCGCCAGAGCTGCGCTTCCACCCTCCAGAGCTGCCAGACGTTTTTCCAGAACCTCCTGGGTAGAGTTCGTAAGCCTTCCGTAGATATTCCCGGCATCCGCCAGACCAAAGCGGTCTGCGGCATGCTTACTGTTCCGGAATACATAGGAGGTCGTCTGGTAAATCGGGACTGCCCGCGCGTCCGTAGCCGGATCCGGCTGTTCCTGTCCCACATGCAGCTGTAATGTTTCAAACCTGTAATCGCTCATAATTGTTCTCCTTCTCATTTCTTTTTCATACTGTTTCTATATGATTTATATGGATATTATCATCTCTCCTCCTTTCTGTCAACACAAACCGGGCTGTTACTCTATATGAAAAACCTATCTTCAGGTATAGCTGTTCCCTGTTGCGGAATCCATACAAGAAAAAAAGAGAAAAGGGGACGGTTCCTTTTTTCTCATTTCTTCCTGAGAAAAAAGGAACCGCCCCTTTTCTACTTTTTCTCACTTCTTCCTGAGAAAAAAGGAACCATCCCTTTTTCTCACTTCTCCTGAGAAAAAGGAACCGTCCCCTTTTCTCACTTCTTCCTGAGAAAAAGGAACTGTCCCTCCTGTCACATTGGTTATTTCATAAAGGTATCGTCGATCATCTGCTGAAGATATTCTTTATATTTTGCCTGGACATCCTCCGGAACAAGATCGCTCAGGGCGCCTGCGGAGAGCGCGCCGTTCTGCAGTGTTCCGTAGATCACCTCGCCGCCGAAGGTTCCGTTCTCAACAGCCTGCATGGAGGTGCTGATCATCGCGGAATTGTCGGTCACCTGCGAGCAGATGATGCATTCATTCTGTCCAAGGATATCTGCCGGCTGGCCGATATCAAAGATCCTGATCTCGCCGGCTGCCTTGTTGGCCTCGTCGATGGCCTGGCGGGCACCGGAATCCACTGCGGAAGCATCGCCGAAGAACACATCTGCGCCATTGTCGATCAGAGCCTTCGCGAACTCGATCCCCTTATCGGATGCATCAAAGGAGCCTGCATAGGGCGGGTCGATGCAGGTAACGGTCTTGCCTTCTGCTTCTCCGACAAAAGCAGCTGCTTCTGAGTAACCCGCATATTTCGCCTTGGTCGTATCCAGCTCCATACCGCCGATAAAGGCGATGGTTCCGGATTCCGTCATAAGCCCTGCAAGGGCGCCGGCGATCCATCCGATCTGTGTGGCGTTCGGAAGAAGGGAAGTAACATTTCCGTTCACTGCCTGGGCAGGAGTGCCTTCTCCGCCGTTCAGCAGAGCAAACGCGATGTCCGGATATTCCTCTGCCGCCTGCAGAACCGCGTCTGTATACTGATTGCCAGGCGCATAGATCATATCATAGCCAAGAGAACAGTACGCTGCGATTGAATCATAATACTCATTCTGACCGATACTGTCGGAAACCTCATAGGTCCATCCGTTCTTTTCGCAGGCATCTACCATTGCATTGTAGCAGGCAGCGCCCCAGCCGCCGTCATTGATACTGGAATCACAGATCATTGCTACTTTGTAATCCTTCGCCTCTGCAGCGGCCGGAGTTACAAGAGATGCGCACATGACACATATCAGACCTGAAGCCAACCATTTTTTCATAAAGCTACCTCCTTAGTTGTAATATAGGGAAACTGCCGCGGCTTCTCTTAGCGCCAGGCTGCTCCCTGTTCAACCGGTTTCCCGGCAGTTACCAGATTGTCAGACCTCTGCCTTTTTGGTTTTCTGAAAAAAGCCCCTTCGGAACCCTCAGCGTTCTTCCTTCCTGTATGGCTTTCCGGCTGCCTTCGGCCCCAGCTTTCTGCCGCCGATCAGCGTAAGCGCCAGAATCGTCGCCGCAAAGGGGATCATCTGGAAAAACTGATAAGGGATTCCAAGCCCGGCCACCTGCAGACGGATCTGCAGGGCGTCACAGAAGCCGAAAAACAGGCAGGCCAGCAGAATACCTCCCGCGCTCCATCTTCCGAAAATGACCGCTGCCAGGGCGATAAACCCGCGTCCTGCAATATTTCCCTCCGTATAGGTATTGGAATAGCAGGTGGTAAGATACGCACCGCCGATCCCTGCCAGAGCACCACAGATCACGCAGGACAGATATTTCACACCGATCACGTTGATGCCCAGGGTCGCAGCCGCCTTGGGATTCTCGCCCACCGCGCGGTAATTCAGTCCGGAGCGGGTTCTCCTGAAGAAGACCGCTGTAAAGATCACCAGCAGGAACGCCAGATATACCATGGGAGTCTGGTTGAACAAAAGCTCTCCGACCAGAGGGATGTTTTTCAGCCCGGGGATTCCCAGTCCCTTCATCAGAGTAATCTGGGAAAGATCACTTCCCTTACCAAAATACACCCTGTAAATGAAAGAAGCAAGAGCCGGAGCGAAAATATTGATGGCCATGCCATACACCGTATGATTGGCGCAGAGATTGATGGTCGCAAAGGCATAGATCATATTTACGGCAATGCCCACCAGCGCGCCGCAGAAAATTCCAAGCCAGGTGCTCCCTGTGATAAAGCACATCAGGAACCCTACCAGGGAACCGATGGCGGCAAGGCCCTCCAGGCCGATATTCACCATACCCGCTCTCTCTGAATACATTTCCCCGATGGCGATAAACAGAATCGGGATCGCCATACGGACCGTCGCAAGAAGAAGATTCGTAACAAAATTCATGTCTGTCCCGGGACTTCATCCGCCGGACTACCGGATCAGTCCCTTACCTCCTTCCCGTTTTTGTGTGACCGGTTCTGCAGAAACGCAGTGAATTCCGGAAGCTTTGTAAGAGCCATGCCTGCCACCGTAAATACGATGACCAGAGCCTGAATAATATCAGACACACTGGTAGGGACTCCCGTAGCAGCCTGCATTGTAGTAGCCCCCGCGCGGAGCGCCGCAAAAAACAGGGCCACAAATATGGTGGCGATGGGATTCAGCTGTCCGATCAGGGCCATTGCCACACCGTCAAAACCATAGCCGGAAGCAAACCCGTTGATCAGCCGGAACTGGGTTCCCAGAAGCTCCGCGCTTCCTCCGAGACCGGCGATCGCACCGGATACGATAAAGCTGAACAGCATCAGGCGGCGCACCGGAAAGCCATTGAAGCGGGCCGCCGTGGCATTGATGCCCACTGCCCGGAGCTTGAACCCGCCGGAGGTCCTGAAGAGAAAATAGTAAAGAATAAGGCCGAGCACCACCGCGATCACAAAGCCCCAGGTGAAACGCATTCCTGTAATGACTCTGGGAATCTGGCTTTCCTTCGGCACAGCCTGGGTCTGGGGAACACTGCCGTCCCGCAGCCAGTTGGTATAAACAACGCCCATCAGAAGAGTGGCGATATAGTTGAACATGATCGAAGTGATCATCTCGTTCTGTCCCCGGGTGATCTTCAGGATTCCCGGCAGGAACCCCCAGATTCCTCCCGCCGCGGCTCCGGCGGCCAGGGCCAGAAGCATGGCCGGTACGCCGGTGATCCCGGTAACCAGCGTCACATAGATAGCCGCGATGGATCCCATGATAAACTGCCCTTCTCCGCCGAGATTGAATACACCGCATTTATAGGCGAAGCAGGCGCAGAGGCTGGTAAAAATAAGCGGCGTCGCCTTGGTCAGGGTAGTGCCGATATTCGGCTTCGAGCCAAAAGCGCCGATCGCCAGATTTTTCATGGCTGTCGCAGGATTCGCCCCGAGGCACACCATAATAATGGCTCCGATCAGAAGGGCAAGCACAATGGACAACAGCGGGACCACAATGCCCGCCATGGAATTCTTTCCTTTTCTCATTCTGAAGTCCCTCCCTTTACTTTCCCGTCATCGCCATGGAAATCTCTTTGATGGGCGGATTCTTTCCGGAATACTCTCCCATGATCCGGCCCTCGAAAAGCACCAGGATCCTGTCAGACATCTCCAGGATCTCGTCGAAATCCGCGCTGATCAGCACCACACCCACTCCTCTGTCCCGGGCAGCGCACATCTGGTCCCGGACAAACCGGGTCGCGCCGATATCCAGTCCCCTGGTCGGATGCGCAGCCACCAGCAGGTCCGGATTCGATTCCAGCTCTCTGGCCAGGATGACCTTCTGCTGATTGCCGCCGGAAAGGCTCCGGACATCCTGGTAGATGGATCTGCAGCGGATATCATATTTTCCGGCCATCTCTGAGGCATATGCGGAAATCGCCTTTTTCTTCAGAAACAGGCCATGACCTTTGCTGAATTCTTCCGATTCGGTCCGTTTCAGCACGATATTATCCGCAATGCTCATATCGCTCACAAGTCCCTGCAGATTCCGGTCCTCGGGTACATGAGCCGTTCCGTTCTGAATAAACTGAAGGGGATCAAATACCCCCACATTGGAATTCTTCAGCTGGATATGCCCCTCTTCTGGCCAGATGACCCCGGTGAGCATCTGGGCCAGCTGGGTCTGTCCGTTTCCGTCCACCCCCGCGATCCCCACGATCTCACCTGCATGGATCTTCATATCCACATCGGCCAGGCCGTTATGCTTCGAATTTTTATGATAAGAAACATGGTCCAGGACAGCGACGGTTTTTTCCGCCGTATTGCGCTTTTCATAATGGGATTCGGAAAGCTCCCGGCCGATCATAAGACTGGCCAGCTGCTGGCCGTCCATCTCGTCCCGGTTTATGGTGGCTACCGCTTCCCCTCCGCGCAGGATGGTGATCCTGTCGGAAATGTGGAGCACTTCCCGCATTTTATGGCTGATGAAGATAATGCTTTTTCCCTCTTCCTTCAGCCGGTTCACCACCCGGAAAAGCCCCTCCACTTCGATATCCGTGAGGGCTGCCGTCGGCTCATCCAGGATCAGCAGCTGGGCTCCCCGGTACAGGGCCTTCAGGATCTCCACCCTCTGCTGTTCTCCTACGGAAATCTCCGTAATCTGCCGGTCCAGCTGAATCTGGAAGCCATATCTGGCAGCCAGCTCCTCGATCTCCTTCCGTCTTGCAGCTCTGTCAATAAAAATCCCTTTTGATCTCCTGTCCCCCAGGATGATATTCTCGAACACCGTCATGGCGTCCACCAGCATAAAATGCTGATGCACCATGCCGATCCCCAGGCTCACTGCCTGGCTGGGGGATTCTATGTGTACTTCCTTTCCCTCCAGGAAAATTTTTCCCTCCGTAGGCTGGTAAAGCCCTGCCAGAATATTCATCAGGGTGGATTTTCCGGCTCCGTTTTCTCCAAGAAGGGTGTGAATCTCTCCGCGTTCCACAGTGAGGTCAATATTCCGGTTTGCGTAAAAATCCCCAAACCTTTTGCTGATATGCTCTATGCGCAACAGTTCACTCACGGCAGCACCTCCCTCGCTTTTTCGTAAAGCCTGCCCGAAAAAGCCCTCGCAGCAGCTGAAGGCCGGTCCTTTCGTCCGGGAACAGGTTCTTTGATAGAGATTTTAATATAATCAGGGACGACACACAAGTATAAAATTCTGGTCAATGAGGATTTCCTGTTCTTCTGCAGTCAGGAGAGCCGGCAGACATCAGAAAACACATCAGTCCCCGGCCGGTGAGGCCTCGCACTGCAGCTTCTCCTGCCCCCATTCCTCCCGCAGAAGGCTGTACATGCAGCAATCCACAATCCCGGTATTGTTCCAGTCGGCTTTGCGCAGTGTACCCTCGTATTTCAGTCCGCATTTTTTCATGACGCTCCCGGAATTTGGATTCCGGGGATCATGGGAGGATTCAATACGGTTCACCTTTACCTCTTCAAAGAAAAACGGGATGACCGCTGCCAGTGCTTCACTGGTAATGCCGCGATGCCACCACCTGCTTCCGATGCAGTAACCGATGTGCACCTTTTCTGTTCTCTCATCCATTCCCACCACAGAGATCGAGCCTACAGGCTCGCCGATCTCTTTCCATTCAATGGCCCACTGGTAAAAGGACGGATTCTTATAAGAGTCCACCCAGTCCCGCATCACAGCTGCCACGCCTTCTTCTTCGTGGTAAGCCTGCCACCTGAGAAACCGCGTCACCTGTTCATCGCTTTCCCAGTTCCGGAAAGCCGCATGTACATCCTCCATGACAAAGCGCCGGAGAACCAGGCGCTCTGTTTCAATTCTGACTGTTCCCTTATGCTCCATGTCGTCTCCTCCTCTGTCTCCTTCTCTGCCGCCTGCATCACGAGGATGTCCGGTAATCCTTCTGCCTACATCACGATCACGATTTCGTTCTCCGCGTCCAGCTCCGAGGCGGGAATATAGCTGTCCGCCCGTTCCTTCCCGTTCAGAGTGACCGAAATATATCCTGTTTCCTTATGTCTGGAATTATCGATCCGGATATGAAGCTTATGCCCTCTGAAATCCTTATCGATATTGAGGTACTTCCAGGAGGAGGGAATGGACGGGGCAATGAGCAGACCGTGAAGATCCGGCCGCATTCCCAGGATTCCTTCCACAGCGCCGACCATCATGGTGGAGGCGGTTCCGGTAAGCCAGTGTACATGAGAGCGGCCGAAGCAGGGACTTGCCTTCCCCTCTGTAAACTGGCCGTAGCAATAGGGTTCCAGCATACGGATCTGCGCCTGATCGTTCTGTACGGAAGGCGCGTTTTCCCACCAGTACTGGAAAGCCCTGTCTCCATGCCCCATCAGTGCTTCTGCCAGCACCAGCCATCCCTGGGACTGGGAGAAGATTCCCGCATTCTCCTTTGTCCCCGGGTTAT
>JAFOJB010000062.1 GCA_017420455.1 Blautia sp. | reverse complement strand
CGGAACTTTGCGGCATATAAAGCACCAGTACATCGCGCCATCAGATCGCGCCGTTACAAATGAAAAGAGCCCTGCATATTGCATCAGATGTTGAGGCTTATGCAAGGCTCGTTTTTTATGTGGCTATAGGTTGGAGCAGTTTGCCTTTTTCAGGCTGATGGACCTGGCCCCAAAATAATAGCATTTTCTTATTCGTACTCAATGGTTCCTGTCGGTTTTGGCGTGAAATCGTAGAGGACACGGTTCACTCCTTCTACCTCATGGGTGATTCGTTCTACAATGTGTTCCATCAGGTCGAAGGGGATATTCTCTACTGTCGCGGACATGGCGTCGCGGGTATTGACGGCGCGGATGATCACAGGCCAGTCAAAGGTACGGGCGCCGTCCCTGACGCCTGTGGATTTGAAATCCGGGACCACAGTAAAATACTGCCACACCTTTCCTTCCAGGCCGCTGCGCGCGAATTCCTCCCGAAGGATCGCATCGGATTCACGGACAGCGGCAAGGCGTTCACGGGTGATGGCGCCTGGGCAGCGTACGCCAAGGCCGGGGCCGGGGAATGGCTGACGGTAAACCATGTTATCCGGCAGTCCCAGCTCTTTACCGACAACGCGGACCTCATCCTTGAAAAGGAATTTGATCGGCTCTACCAGTTCAAAATGCAGGTCCTCGGGAAGGCCGCCGACATTATGATGGGATTTGACAGGCCCGCTCTCCAGAATGTCCGGATAAATTGTTCCCTGGGCCAGGAATTCGATGCCATCCTGCTTTGCCGCTTCCTCCGCAAATACATCGATGAATTCGCTGCCGATGATCTTCCTCTTCTGCTCCGGGTCTGATACACCGGCCAGTTTGTCGAGGAAACGGTCTGTGGCATCCACATATACAAGATTTGCGTTCATCTGATTTCTAAATACTTCGATAACCTGTTCCGGCTCTCCTTTTCTGAGCAGACCATGATTCACATGGACGCAGACGAGATTCTGTCCGATGGCCTTGATCAGAAGCGCGGCGACCACGGAAGAATCCACGCCGCCGGACAGCGCCAGCAGCACCTTTTTGCCGCCGACCTGTGCCTTGATCGCCGCAAGCTGTTCATCGATAAAAGTTCTGGCAAGCTCAGGGGTTGTGATCCGGTCCATGCTTTCCGGACGTTTGTTATTCTCCATATATTTTTTCCTCCATCTTATATTTTACACGCAGACTGCGCGGTGTTGCCTCTTTCTCAGGAAACGCTCACTTCTCCGGCCAGAACTTTTCTGTAATCCTCATAATTCTTCTTCAAAAGCTCCGGGGTGTTTAATTCATAAGGACATTTTTTCATGCACTTTTTGCAGTCCAGACATGTCTCGATCTTTTTCATTTCCTCCTGCCAGTGTTCAGACAGCCAGCTCTTTGAGGGGGCGCGGCGGATCATCAGGGACATTCTGGCACAGGAATTGATCTGGATTCCCTGCGGACATGGCATACAGTAACCGCACCCGCGGCAGAACTCCCCTGTAAGCTCCTGCCGTTCTTTTTCGATAAAGGCTTTCAGCCCGTCATCCAGCACTGCAGGATTTTCCATATAAGAAAGCCATTCCGTCAGCTCGGACATCCTCTGGATCCCCCAGATCGGAAGAACATTGTCAAACTGCGACATGTAGGCGAAGGCTGCCCTGGAATTTGTGATCAGTCCGCCGGCAAGACCCTTCATGGCGATCAGTCCCATGTTCTTTTCGGCGCACTTCGCGGCAAGGTTTCTTTCTCTTTCCGAGGAAAGATAACTGAAAGGAAACTGCAGCGTCTCATAAAGTCCTGATTCGATCACCTCTTCGGCAACGCCGATCTTGTGCGCGGTGATTCCGATGTGACGGATCATTCCCTGGCGTTTGAAATCCTCCATGCATTCATACATCCCGGTACCGTCCCCCGGCTTGAAGCAGGTCGGCGCCATATGAAGCTGGTAAATATCTACATGGTCCGTTTTCAGCAGAGTAAGAGACTGATCCAGCTGTTTCTTCAGCTCCTCCGGTTCCTTGGCGCCGCTTTTCGTAGCGATATAAATCTGATCCCTGACATCCGAAAGAGCGTTTCCGAGCTTTTCTTCACTGTCTGTATAAGCCCTGGCTGTATCAAAAAACTTCATTCCGCCTTCATACGCTTTTTGCAGGATCGCTATGGCTGTCTCCATATCATCCCGCTGGATCGGAAGGGCTCCAAACGCGTTCTGTGGTACGGTGATCCCCGTAGTTCCTAGTGTGATGCTTTTTACCATAATAACCTCTTTCTCTCGCCGATACAGCGGTGCTGTTGTTGTCCCGCGGTTTCTGTTTTCTATTTTCCAATAATTTCTCGTCCATGTCAAGAAAAAGTCCGTAAGGACCTGACAGGTCAGGGCTGAACGTCACAGTTCACGGTCTCACCGGCTGGGGACTGCATTTGTTTTCAGGGCGCCATCGGGCTGAACAGTAACTTTTTTCTCTCCTGCCGCCATGTGTTTCGAAAAAAATGATTCTGAAAAACATGGCTGAAGCATAAATGATGTCCTGCTTGTGCAACTCTTCTAAAAAAATCGCTTTTTTTCAAATAAATTTCATTTTTTCTGTTTACGAAACGGAAAATCTCATTTATAATAATATACAGAATTACCGAGTTATGTTCTACCCGGTAAAAGCGCTTCCTTCAGCGCGGTATAACTTCATGAAAGAGAAGGACAAAAGGGAGGTTTATTATGTCACAGAATAACATGTTAGCAATGATTCTGGCTGGCGGTCGTGGAAGTCGTCTGCACGACCTCACCAACAAAGTCGCAAAACCTGCTGTTTCTTATGGCGGGAAATACCGGATCGTCGATTTCCCCCTCAGCAACTGTGCCAACAGTGGAATCGATATCGTTGGTGTTCTTACACAGTATGAGTCTGTTCTTCTGAACAGCTACGTCGCCGCAGGGCGCCGCTGGGGTCTGGACACCAAGGACAGCGGTGTATTTGTTCTTCCCCCCCGTGAAAAAGCAGACGAAGCACTGGATGTTTACCGTGGTACCGCAGATGCCATCTCACAGAATATCGATTTTATCGATACCTATGATCCCGATTATCTCCTGATTCTTTCCGGCGATCATATCTACAAGATGGACTACGAGAAGATGCTTGATTTCCACAAGGCCAATAAAGCAGATGCGACAATCGCTGTCATTGGAGTTCCCATGAAGGAAGCCAGCCGTTTTGGTATCATGAATACAGACGGCGAGGGACGTATTGTGGAATTCGAGGAGAAACCCAAACAGCCCAAGAGCAACCTCGCTTCCATGGGTATCTATATCTTCAACTGGAAGATGCTGAGAAAGCTTCTGGTTGCGGATATGAAGAACCCGGATTCCAACCACGATTTCGGAAAGGATATCATCCCCACACTCCTCGGCGAAGGAAAATCCCTGTTTGCCTATGAGTTTACGGGCTATTGGAAGGATGTAGGAACCATCGATTCTCTCTGGGAAGCAAATATGGATCTTCTGGACAAGAAAAACGAGCTGAATCTGAACGATACCAGCTGGAGTATCTATACAGAAGATGTTTCCGCTCTTCCCCAGTATATCGGACCAAACGCGAAGGTAGAACGTGCGTATATCACGCAGGGCTGCCGTATTGAAGGTGAAGTAAGGAATTCCGTTCTCTTCACCAACGCCGTTGTGGAAGAAGGCGCGAAGGTGATCGATTCCGTGCTGATGCCGGGTGCTTATATTGAAGCAGGTGCAGTGGTCACCCGTGCTCTTGTGGCAGATGGCATCAAAGTAGGAAAGGACGCCGTTGTTGGCAGTGCAGACAGCGAGAACATCCTGCTGGTCGCCAAGCGTGTGAAGGGGGTAGAATAAAATGGCAAAAGCATTCGGAATCATTACTTCTCCGGCAAATCATATTAAAATAGAAGGGATGCAGGATTATCGTCCTGTCGGCGCTTTTTCCTTCCTTGGAAGATACCGCGTGATCGATTTCCCGATCTCCAACATGAGCAACAGCGGCATCGACCGTATCCAGGTCTATGTACGCGGAAAGGTTCGTTCTCTGGCAGAGCATCTGGGAACCGGCCGTCATTACAATATCAATTCCAAACGCGGCAAGCTGCAGATGCTTTTCTCCGAGAGAAGTTCCGTAAATGATATCTACAATACAGATATCGCCGCTTTCGCGGAAAACCTTGATATTCTGGAGCGCATGCGCCAGGAATATGTCGTCATCGCGCCGAGCTACATGGTCTATTCCCAGGATTATAACGCTCTCCTCAACACCCACATCGAATCCGGAGCAGATATCACTCTTCTTTATCATAAGGTAGATATCGCGAAGGAATGCTATCTGAACTGTGATGTTCTGAACCTGAACAAGCAGAAGGGTGTGGAGTCCATCGAGCGCAACATGGGCAATACCAAGGAAAAGAATATCTTCATGGATACCTATGTCATGAAGACAAGCCTTTTCATCGAGCTGGTCAAGAAAGCCAGAAAGCTGAGCTCCATGTACACGCTTCCGGAGATCGTGAGCCTCTCCGCAGCGGAAATGGATATCCGCGGCGTAGCTCATCGCGGCTTCTTTGCTTCTATTTCCGATTTCAACAGCTACTATGGCGCCAATATGTCCCTTCTGGATTATAAGGTTGCCACAGAGCTCTTCCACTCAGACTGGCCGATCTATACGAAGACCACCGATGCCTGCCCCACTCAGTTCTTTGAGGGGTCGGACGTTAAGAATTCCTTCGTTTCCAACGGCTGTCTCATCGAGGGCAGCATAGAGAATTCCGTAGTCGGCAGGTGCGTCACCATCCATAAAGGTGCTGTCCTGAAAAACTGCGTCGTTCTTGCGTATGCCGAAATCGGCGAGGGCGTACATCTGGAGAACCAGGTTGTAGATAAATGGGCAAAGATCATTCATGCAAAGGAGATCATTGCTACTTCAGAGAAACCTGGTTATGTCAAGAGAGACGATACCCTGTAATCTCTGAATATCGTTACTATTCACAGCCTGCCCGGATATCTTATGCAATGGGCTGTGAAGAATAACCCGTAAGCGAAACCAGAAAAGCTGTGGGGACAGGAGCTTGTGCTCCTGTTCTCACAGCTTTTTTCATGTCAGTATTTTTCCGGCAGACAGTCTTTTTCAGCCTACTGCTACCCATTCCTCATCCCGGTGGGAAATATCCTCGTAGATCAACGCTCCTTTAACCTGAAAGATATCATATCCTGGCTGATCCAGCTGATATCCATTGGGAGACAGGGAGAACTCCACGCCGGCAAGCAGATCGATATTCTTACTTTCGTAATCGTTAAATACGCTGCTGTCAAAGGCATCCGGCGCAATCCTTCCGTCATACCAGCTCTTTGTACCGAAATACTGCTGCAGTTCCACCGATACAAACCTTCTTCCATGACGCGCGTAGATCTCGTTCTTTGCGTAACAGATTCCCTGGAGAGACAGATTGAGGACTTCCTCTCTTGTCAGGTATCTGCTGTTGGCGTCCGGGAAAATATACTGCGAATAGATGGGCTGCGGAGCGGGCACCGGAGTCGGCGTCGGCATCGGTGTCGGACTCGGCGTCGGGGTCGGACTCGGTGTCGGACTTGGTGTCGGGGTCGGACTCGGTGTCGGGGTTGGACTTGGCGTCGGGGTCGGACTTGGCGTCGGGGTCGGACTTGGCGTCGGGGTCGG
>JAFOJB010000061.1 GCA_017420455.1 Blautia sp. | reverse complement strand
GACAGCTCTCCTGGGAGATCATCCCGCCGCGAAGAATGTAAAGAGCAAGCTGGAGGTCATCCGGAAGCTTTCCGAAGAATGGGGCCTGGAGGACCGGGCAGAAGAGCTTATGAAACCTCTTTGGGAGGCGTATGAAAAAGTGCGCTCCGATCATAAGAAGAACTTTAATGAGGTGCTTCTTCAGGTGCTTCTGGAAACGGAGGACGATCCGGCCTTTCATGAGTATGCTGCAGAACCGGAGAAACCGGTGCAGGAAGCCGCCGCGGAAGCAGAGAAGCCGGTGCAGGAAGCCGTCGTGGAAGCAGAGAAACCGATACAGGAAACCGTTCTGGAAGCAAAGACACCGGAGCAGCTGGCCATGGAGGCTCTGGACAGGGCTGTGACGCTGACAGAGGACGGAGCCGCTGTGGATATGGATGCAGCGCACCCCTCCTATGACAGGGCGGCGTGCTATCTTGCCCTTCTGAAGGCGTTATCCGTCTGGGACACGGACGGACAGATTCCCCGGGAGGCATGGGAAAACCTGAAGCCCCGTACGGTGCAGGACGAAGGGCATGCTGCCGCAAAGGACGGCCAAGGCTGCTGGGGAAGAGCGAAGGCAAACGGACCGGGAATGGCAGTACTGGTATCAGACCTTGGTGCCGGGGAGAGCTTTTATCTGGCGCCAAGAAGCCGCTATTTTTCCGAGAAGGCATATCAGGAGAACTGGGACCAGCTGCAGAGCGGGGATTTCCTGAAGCTTTTCTGGAATGACAGGATCGGCGCGGATGCAGAGGCCGATATCCGGGAATCCTCCCGGACGGTGATTTTTCTCCGGAAAATGGAAGCCTGGAACGAAAAGGGAGAGAGGGATGACATCCTGTTCTACTGGACCTGCAGAGGCTCGGCAGAAGAGCCGCGGCAGGAGTTCGGGATCTATAAGACCAGAATGTCGGAGATCTATTGTGCGGTGGGAACTCATATTTCCTTTGCCGGCGCCTTCCGGAACGCAGAAAGCCTGGATCTGGAGGATACAGATTCCTGGCTTCAGGAGATGAAAGACCATTATATCGGAACCGCGAAGGAACTGCAGAACGCGGTCCGGAGATAAAAAGGAGAAACGGGGACGGGAGAGAAACGGGGACGGTTCTCTCCCGTCCCCGTTTCTCCCATGTAAGTGTTATGCAATTTCCTTATGTAGTGATTGACAATAAACAGAGGGTAAAATAATATATATTATAGAACATTCGTACATAATGGAAGGGGGAAAAGAGCGAAAATGAATAAAGGATGGATAAAACTGTGGATCCTTCTGACGCTTATATTATGCGTTGTTTCTTACTTTATCGTCAGATATTGCATGAAGATAGAGCCGGAGGCCGGGCAACTGGCGGCGGGCGGCGCGGTCTGCCTGTTCCTTTCTCTTGTCATCAGTCTCTGGGTCAATGCTTCCAGGAGCAGAAAGTCGGAGAAAAAGGAACAGGAGCGGCAGCAGAGCCAGACAGCGCAGATGCGCATCATGGCAGGAGAGGCTGCCGCAGCGGCCGACCTGATCACGGATCCGGAGCTGCACAAAAAGGCCTCTGTGCTGGCGGAGGATTTCAGGTACAGCGATCCTGTCAGTCCGCCGGAGCTTTCTGAGCTGGAGGACCGGATCCGGAAAAACATCGGTTATCTTAAAGAGGCCGCCGAGGATGGGAACCGGCAGGCGATAGAGGACAGCCTGAAGCAGACAGAAAATCTCCTGAAGGAACGGAATAATAAATGTAAGGCTTTAAAATGATCCGGGGCTGCTTCGGACAGCAGAGGGTCACGGACAGGGAGCGCGCAGATTATGTTTGGATCGGACCGGAAAAGAAAAAACACAGAGCAGCAAAAGCAAAGGGAAGAGATCGAACAGATCCTGCAGGAGTGTGAGGACAGGCTCTATGGAAGCAAGGAAGTCGGAAGGCTCTGCAGGGGACTGATGGAAGAGATAAAGGGGCAGAAGGACGATATCCCGGTTTCTCCGGAAATGGAAGAGGTCCTTCAGGATGCACTCAACGCAGCTCGAAACAGGGACGGCACAATGGCGCTGAAAAGCCTGGAACGGT
>JAFOJB010000060.1 GCA_017420455.1 Blautia sp. | reverse complement strand
TCAGCTGAAGGAGCTGATCTGCCTGCTGGAGGAGAAGACCGGGAAAAAGCTTTCCATGGAGGAGCTTTCCGAGACGATCCGCAGGGAAAACCGTTCCAAACAGCATTACCTGTCTTTTCTGAAAAAAAGGATGACGCACAAGTATCCCAATACCTTATCTCTGGTCATGTTCCAGCTTTTCGCGACGCATCTGGATATCGGAAAGGAATGGACAGAGGAATTCTTTGCGCAGATGGACAGAGAGATCGACGCATACCCTCTTTCTGATGAAAAGAGGCTTTTCTGGATACATATTGAACCTTTTGATCAGCATGCGCTCCGGGAATATCTGAATTTCGGGGAGAGGGTGACCATTGCCGGCGGGGATTTTGACCTGGACTATACAGAGATGATGGATGAGAAGCATCCTCTGGAGGCGCTGGCCAGAAAAATGCTCCTGAATATATATAACGGTAATTTTGAGAGGAAGACAGAAGCCATAGCCCGGATGGTGCAGGAATTTGATCCGGACGGGGTGGTGGAATTCTGCCATTGGGGCTGCAGGCAGTCCTCGGGCGGGGTCATGCTCCTGAAAGAGAAGATGAAGGAGCTGGGAAAACCGATGCTGATCCTTGACGGGGACGCCATTGACAGGAGAAACTGTCCTGACGGACAGATCAGAACCCGCTTTGAGGCCTTCCTGGAGGTTCTGGAAAGCGGACGGGAGGAGAGAAAAAATCATTCATGATCGGATATGTCTGCAAATATACGCCGGTGGAGCTCCTGGAAGCTCTGGGTGCCAGGATGGAGCTTCTGGAACCGTCGGTCACGGATTTCAATCAGGCGGATACCAGGATGCATCCGAATATCTGCTCATATGTGAAGGGCGTTCTGGAGGAGATGACCGCCGGGGAGTACGAAGGGGTGGTGCTGACCACCTGCTGCGATTCGGTAAGACGTCTTTATGATGTGCTGAAGGAACAGTATCCGGATAAGTTCCTGTATCTGCTGGATATTCCCCGGAAGGTCAATGATTATTCCGTTTCCTTATATGAAAAGAGGCTTGCGGACCTGGCAGACAGCTACAGGGCTTACAGGGAAGGAAAAACTGTCCGGAACCAGTCCGGGACAGAAGAACCTGGGCAGGAAGCGGGGGAAGAGAAGCCGGAAGCAGCTGCAGAAAAATCCGGACAAGAAAAATCCGGAAAAGGAAAACCTGGGGCAGGGAAGGAAGAGGATTGTCTGAAGGAACTGGATCTTCTGGTCCGAAGGAAGATCGAAGGGGCTTCTCTTCGGACGGCGCCTGAGGAGGAAGGAAGACTCCGGATCGGCCTGATGGGGTCCCGATGTCCGAAAAGCGTGCGTGCCCTCCTGGCAGCAAGGGGAGCATCGCTGGCCTTCGACCTGACGTGCAGCGGCCGTGAAAGGGGAAAGCAGCTGGAGGGATACCTGTCTGCAGGCGGTCCCGCACCGGGACGGTATCTGGAGAAATATGCAGAAGCTCTGCTCTGCCAGATTCCCTGTGTACGGATGGTAAAAGCCACCGGCCGGGAGCAGTTCCTGGAGGGAATGAAGGACAGTGTGGATGGTATAGTGTACCATACTGTGAAGTTCTGCGATATGTATACTTATGAATACACCAGGCTGAACCAGAAAGGGGAAGTACCGCTGCTTAAGGTGGAAACAGACCTTACCACCCAGTGCGAAGGCCAGATCCGGACAAGGGTGGAGGCGTTCCTGGAAGCCCGGGACAGCCGGAAAACCGGTGGAAGGAAGATACAGGAAAAACAAAAGGAAGGAATCGGAAAATTGACCGGAATTTACGTGATGGGAGTGGACAGCGGGTCCACTTCCACGAATGCGGTGATCCTGAATGAGAAAAAAGAGATCGTAGGAGACGCGGTGATCAGGACCGGGGCGAAGACCGCGGAATCAGCCGGGAAGATCCTGCAGATGGTGCTGGAGAAGGCAGGCCTTGGAAGAGAGGATCTGTCGATGATCGTATCTACGGGATACGGCAGAGTATCGATCCCCTATGCGGACCGGAATGTGACAGAGATTTCCTGCCATGGAAAAGGCGCCATCTATTTCAATCCTGAGGTTCGTACGATCCTTGATATCGGCGGACAGGATTCCAAGGCAATCCGCCTGAATGAAAAGGGAGAGGTGACAGATTTTGTCATGAATGACAAATGCGCGGCCGGAACCGGAAGATTTCTGGAGGCGATGGCAAGAACTCTGGAGCTTTCCATCGAGGAGCTGGGACCTGTTTCCCTGAAGGCTGAAGAAGAGGTACAGATCAGCTCCATGTGTACGGTTTTTGCGGAATCGGAGGTAATTTCGCTGATCGCGCAGAACAAGGAAAAGGCCGACATCGCCTGCGGCGTCCACAGCGCGATCGCCGGGAAAGCCTGCTCTTTGCTGAAAAGGGTGGGAGTTTCGCCGGTGGTCATGATGAGCGGCGGCGTGGCCAGGAACCCCGGAGTGGTAAACGCGATAGAAAAGCGTCTGGGGGAAAAACTGTATGTATGCGAAAACCCGGATCTGGTGGGCGCCGTCGGCGCCGCTCTTTTTGCGCTGGAGGAGCTTCAGGAGAAAGATGGATAAAGGCACAGCTCCTGCATAAGAGGTTATCCATCTGATATCCATCGGGTGTCTTATACGACTTTACAGATGATGAAAGGCTGTTTCTGCGCGGTTCCTTTTCACAGGAAGGCTGCCGCGCAGAAAATAACACAGAAAATAACAGATATAATAGCAGAGAAAATAACAAAAAAAGGAGGTCTTCCGATGAAGACCTCCAGCAGGGCTAGGAGGATTCGAACCTCCAAATGACGGAGTCAGAGTCCGTTGCCTTACCATTTGGCGATAGCCCTAAATCGCTTTCTTTTCTTGCGACAGATGCTATTATATAACAGGGTTCCGGAAAAAGCAAGTACTTTTTTTATTTTTTTTACTGAGGGGAAAAAATGGGGAATAAAAGATGTGTGATCATCGGCGGAGCACAGATAGCTGATTATGAAAGAATACGGGAATACCTGGACAAGGAGGATTATTATATCTTCTGCGACGGCGGACTGCGGCACAGGAAAGGACTGGGAGCAGTGCCGGATCTGATCGTGGGGGATTTTGATTCCTTCGAAAAACCCCGGGAACCGGGGATCGAGACCATTGTCCTTCCCAGAAGGAAGGATGACACAGATTCCGTTTATGCGGTGAAGGAGGGACTGCGCCGGGGGTTTGACGATTTTCTCCTGGCAGGCGTGACAGGGGAAAGGCTTGACCATACTCTGGCAAATGTGTCGATTCTCCTGATGCTGGATACGGCAGGAAAGAAGGCCAGAATCGTGGACGATTATTCGGAAATGGAGATCGTATCCTCGTCTCCGGCATATATAGACGAATCATTTCCATACTTCTCTCTTCTGAATATTTCAGGGACAGCCAGAGGAGTAAACATCGGGAATGCAAAGTTCCCTCTTCAGGATGGAGAAATAACCTGCGAGTACCAGTATGCTGTCAGCAATGAGGTGCTGCCCGGAAAGACTGCCAGAGTCTCCGTGGGAGAAGGAAGACTCCTTCTGATCAGGGTAAGGAAGGAGCAGAGAAGGACGGAAATAACAGAAAATCCGGAGCAGGATGCGGAGATGGCCGGAACAGAACAAAATTTATAAGAATAATGACGATTTTCAGACTTTTTTTATTGTAAAAAAAGGTAGCTTCGTTTATAATACTATTATCTATAATTATGTAGCAGGCAAACTTTTCGAAGCTTGTACAACGCTTGTTAAAAGAAAACAGCCGGTATTTGCAGTGCAGCCGGCAGGAAAAAGTGTATTACATATGACGGAAGAAAGGAGAAAAACAGTAGATGTCGACAAAAGATACGTTGGTTTCGGAGCGGATGTTGATGAAGTGCCTGCTGGGCAGTCTCTCCCGGATGCCGTTATCTGACCAGTATCGGGAGTGACGGGAAAATATGCCGGAGGGCTGTAAACGGGTACCGCCATTCCGGTGTAAAAACAGGACCGGAATCCTGCCGGTCCGGGGAGTATATTATATTCAGCGTACACACGCAAAAAGAGATATGCTGCGGCGGAAATGAGCTGTCGTTACCCAGTTTCGTCCGCGCGTATATAAAGCCTGGGGACTGCTGCGGCAGTTCCTGCGTAGTGACATTGATGATTGCGGAAGCAGGGGAAAAAAAGAAGGATGAAAGAATGATGAGTATGGGAAAAAGATGTTTTCCGGGAATGAAAAAAAATGTATGGCAGGTTCTGACGGTGCTCTTCCTGCTGATCTTTGCAGGGACTGTGCAGTTCGGAACGGTCAATGTACGGGCAGAGGGCGGATGCTCGGCTGTCCTGGATTATGCAAGCCTTCCGGATTTTGAAGAGGAAATCGTCATAGGCTTGTATCGGGTTGGAAATGTAGATGAAAATGGCGCTTTCGTCCCGACGGATGAGTTCAGCGGGATAGATGCGCTGAGAACGCTGCTCTCTCTTTCAGAAGCAGACGAAAATTTTGAAGATAAAAGCAAAACCTGCAGCGATGCCAGCGCAGCCGCAATAAAGAGCAGCGGTCTGCTGCCGTCCCCGGCGTATGCGGGAAGTCTGCCGCAGGAAAAAAAGCTGGTCTTCTCGGATATCGCTCCCGGCGCTTATATGGTAGACAAGGTCTCCGGGCCGCTGGAGCTGAGCCTTACACCCTTCTTCTTCCGGGTGGCGGATGGAGACGGGGTGACGACAACAGTTGCGACAGCCAAATGGTCGCTTGTCACCATTGCCCATGTTGAAAAGGTATGGAACGATGCAGATGATCAGGACGGCATACGTCCGGCTTCTGTTACGGTGAGGCTTCTCGAGGATAAAACGAAGGATGTGGTTCAGGAGGTAATCCTGAATGCAGAGAACGAATGGAAGTATACCGTGGAAAACCTTCCGAAATATAAAGATGGCGCGGAGATCACATATACCTGGGACGAGGCGGATGTATCCCCTTACATCAAATCGGTGGAAGGCCCCGATTATGAGAAAGGCACCAATACCTGGAATGTCAGGATTACGAACAGCCACACTCCTGAGACAGTGAATGTGCCGGTTACGAAGGAATGGAATGATAAGGATGATCAGGACAGAGTTCGGCCGGAGGAGGTAACGGTTGTTCTGACAGCGAAATGTGGGAATGTAACGGAAAATATCCGCACAGTCACGCTGAATGAAAGCAATGCATGGTCTTATACAGAAACAGGCCTGCCGAAGTTCAGAAAAGGAGAACCGATCAGTTACCAGTGGATAGAGGATCCGGTTCCGGAGAATTACACGGTCAGGTATGATAATACTCTTGCATCCGGAGAGAAGATCATAAATACCTATAATCCGGGAAAAACTTCCGCTACTGTCAATAAGGACTGGGCTGACGAGAATAACTAGGATGGAATCCGTCCTGCTTCAGTCACGGTCCATCTTCTGAGAAATGGTAAAGAAACAGATATATCTGCAGTATTGAGTGAAGAAAATAACTGGACGTATACAAAAGATGATCTGGATCTGAATGAAGATGGAAAGCTCATAGTCTATACATGGAAAGAGGATACGGTCGAGGGGTATGGTACCCCGACGTACTCGTCCGTATCGACGGTCACGACGGTTTCGAATCCGCATACACCGGAAACAGTGACCCTGAAGGTTACGAAGAACTGGGTGGGAGATGCAGGCTTTGAGGCAAACCGGCCGCCCATTACCGTTCAGCTTTTTGGAACGGATGAGACGGTTCCTGTACTGCAGACGGTACTGAATGCGGGCAACGGGTGGACATATACTACAGAGCCGCTTCCCAAATATAAGGACGGCAAAGAAATCGCCTATTCCTGGAAGGAAATTCCGCCGGAAACAGAGGATTATATTCTTGGCAAGCCGGAGCGGAATCCTGCCGGTGAAACAGTCATCACCAATACCTATATTCCACGTACAGACGTTTCTGCGGAAAAGATCTGGCGGGATGAGGACGATAAAGACGGGCTCCGTCCGGCAGGGATCAGGATCAATCTCCTGAAGAAGGTCGCGGGAACGGAAACAACCGTTCAGGATACCGTTACCCTTGACAATTCGAACAATTGGAGCTATCGCTGGACTGGTCTGAAGACGAAGGATGAGAGTGGAAAGGAAATATCCTATTCCGTCGAGGAAATCGGCGGGATTACCGGATATACTTCCAGTCTGGCCGGAAACCAGGCGAATGGTTTTACGATCACGAACACGCATAATCCGGAGAGAGGCAGCCTTCATATCATCAAGGATGTTACTGTAAATGGAAATCCCACCACGGGAACGGATGCCGACAGGGTCTTCTATTTCGATGTGACCGGTCCGAATGATTACAGGACAACGGTTCCTGTCAGTATCGAGAATGGTGTCTCCAACGAAGT
>JAFOJB010000059.1 GCA_017420455.1 Blautia sp. | reverse complement strand
CAAAACTGCCGATGACCACAGCTTTGGTTGTATTCTTCCGAGTATTCATGAAGCATCCCCCTTCTTAACCTGTGAAAGATGATCTCATAAATGCATTATAGTTTAGAAACCGTAAAATAGCAAGAAAGATGGCCGGCCTCTTCAGGATTGATCCGGAAATAAGTTACAGTTCACGGTCTCACCGTCTGGGGACTGCATGTGTTTTCAGGGTGTCTGGCGTCCTGACGGACTGCAGAAGAATCTTTGTACGCAGTCAAAGGGCTTTATGTCCTGCAGGCGCGGACAAAGGTTCTTCTGCAGTCAGGAGGGCCGACAGACGCCGAAAACACATCAGTCCCCAGACGGTGAGACCGTGAACTGTAATCGAAATAAGGAACTGTCCATAAATAACCTTTACAGCTCCTAAGGAACAGTTCTTAATCCATCATTAATGATTTCTAAAAGATTCATTTATCTTCGTCCTGTATGATCTATCTCAACAAAGAAAAACAAAAACCGGTACAACGGAAAGGAAGGTACATACAATGGATATCCTGGAAAAGGTGGAAATTCTCAGAGAAAAGGCAAATATTTCTTACGAAGAGGCAAAGAACGTGCTCGAGGCAGCCAACGGAGATCTTCTGGATGCAATGGTTATTCTGGAGAGACAGAGCAAGATCAGAAAACCGGAGACAGAGATTGCCGTATCGCCCGAAGAGGCAGAAGGCGGAGAGTCCCGGGAAGCTGCGGGAACAGAAAAGGCCGGCGGAGCGTCCGCAGATATGGGCAGAGAGAAAAAGGCTTCCTGGCAGACAGAAGCAGGAGCGAGGAAGGTCAGAAGAACCGTGAAGAAAATCGCTGATGTATTAAGGAATAACTCCTTTCACATCACCAGAAGGGACGAAACCCTGTTTACAATGCCGGCGTGGGCATTTGCCCTCATCCTTCTGTTCACATGGAAGTGGATGATCCCCGTCATGCTGATCTCTTTGTTCTTCCAGGTAAGGTATTCCTTTGAAGGCAAGGACGACATGACCACCGCGAACGACTTCATGGATAAGGTCGGCAGGATGGCCGAGGAAGTGGCAGACGAGTTTAAAAATAAGAACTGATAAATGATCCGGAAGCAGAAGGCTGACATATGTCCGGTAAACACATGGTCTCCCCGGCCGGGGGCTGCATGTGTTTACCGGACATGTTTTTTTGCGCAGATAATTGCAGTTACCCTCTGTAATGTTTATAATACTGTTGTACAGACAGAAAGTGTTTCAGAAAAGGGAAAGTAACAAAGATATGAACGAAGAAAAAAAGTTTGACATTCAGGAATATATGACGCAGGGTGTGGAGCAGGTAGTGGCATCTGCCCTCAAAGCCACATTGAAAAACCCGCGGGAAAGTGCGTTCATGGTGAAGTTTGCCGCTGCCAGCCGGGCTGCTTCCAGGAAGAGGCGCAAGGCAGAGGAAAACAGAGAGCACATTCCTCCGTTTCTGATTGCCAGTATTACCAGCCAGTGCAACCTGCACTGCGTCGGGTGTTATTCCAGGTGCAATCATGCCACATCGGACTCTGCTCCTGTGAAACAGCTGACCAGTGAAGAGTGGCTCCGCATCTTCGACGAGGCAGATGATCTGGGGATCAGCTTTATCCTCCTGGCAGGCGGCGAGCCCATGCTGCGCAGGGACATCATCGAGGCGGCCGGCAAAAAGCCCGGCATTCTGTTTCCGGTCTTTACCAACGGAACTTTCATGGATGAAAAATACTTCGCGCTTTTTGACAGATGCCGGAACCTGGTTCCCATCATGAGCATCGAGGGAGAAAAGAAGATTACGGACGCCCGGCGGGGAGAAGGCATCTATGACCGGCTGATCGCCAATATGGACGAGCTGCACAGGAGAGGGCTGATCTTCGGCGCTTCAGTGACCGTAACCAAAGAGAATCTGAAAGAGGTCTCCTCCCGGAGTTTCCTTAATGAGCTGTCCGGCAGGGGCTGCAAGGCGGTGATCTTTGTGGAATTCGTACCGGTAACAGAGGAAAGCGCCTGGCTGGCGCCGGACGACTCCGACCGGGATTATCTGCAGCAGGAAATAGACCGGCTGCGGGAAGAACAGCCCGAGATGGTGTATATCGCTTTTCCGGGCGACGAAAAGGCTTCCGGCGGCTGTGTAGCTGCTGGAAGAGGCTTCTTCCATATCAACAGCCATGGCGGGGCGGAGCCTTGTCCTTTTTCGCCGTACTCGGATTGCAGCGTACGGGATACCTCTCTCAGGGAAGCCCTGAAATCTCCGCTGTTTATGGCTCTGCAGAAGGAAGGCGTGCTGTTGGAGGATCATCCGGGCGGCTGCGTCCTTTACGAAAAACGGGATCAGGTCGAGGCGATTCTCAAAGCCCGCCAGGAACCGTGAGAAGGCTTATGGTGTGGAGCTGACAGGAACGCTGTCCAGGGATACAGAGTATGAAGAAGAGGAGGATCTGACTATGACACTTGAACTGTATAAAAAGAATACGTGCCCTTATTGCAGAAAAGTGATGGATTTCATTTCATCAACCGGCAGGACGGATATTATTTTTAAAGATATCCAGTCTGATCCGGAAGCAGGAAAAATCCTGGTCACAACAGGAGGAAAAAAGCAGGTTCCCTGTCTGTTCATTGATGGCAGACCGATGTATGAAAGCCTCGATATCATCAAATGGCTGGAAGATCACCCTCAGGCTTGAAAAACTGCCTGCCGCATTCTTGTGACTTAAGTCATGAGTAAGGCAGGCT
>JAFOJB010000058.1 GCA_017420455.1 Blautia sp. | reverse complement strand
GTTTTGCGGTATTTCCGCTTGACTTTTTTACATTTTTTACACACAATACATATGGAACCGATGACCTGCTGCTGCAAAAAATCATTATCTGAGCCGCAGAATGCGCATAAAGAGGAGGAGTTTTTACATGAAAAGACATGCATTTGCCATGAAGGTATGTGAAGGAAAAATGAATGACTTCAGAAAAGCACTGGGAAAAGCCTGGCCTTCCATCGTCTCGTTTCTGGATGACAAAGCCTTTCATAATTTCAGCCTGTGGAACGCATCTGACCTGGTCTTCGGATATTGTGAAAGCAGCGATGATGCTTCCCTTACCCCGGAAGGAAAAGGAGAGCTTCAGGAAATCCTTTCTTCCTTCGACGGCATTGTCAGCTGGATTTCCGCACCGGGACAGGGAATGCGGCTCATGTACCACAACTTTGGGATCGTTCGTGAAAACAAGGAGCTGATCCGCCATCGAATGTTCATGACCAGATTGAAGGCCGGCTGTGAAGAGGAATACAAACGCCGCCATGACGGCCTGATCGCAGAGCGGGGAGATACCGTAGATCCGGGTCCGGACAGCAATTTTTCTATCTGGAACGCGGGCGGTTATATCTTTGGCTATGACGAGATCGATACCACCATGGAAACCGAAGAAACAGAGGAAGCACACCAGGCAACGGTGGAATGGGAAACCCGCCAGCTCGAAATCATGGACTGGATCACCAACGACTGTGACTGGCTGACCGGGCAGGTGCATGTCTCCAGCCGGCGGCTCGCCTGGCATTGATTTCCTTCTGTCTCCCCATCCGATCCGCGATATCGTTCATCTCAGGGCACGCCGTTCTATGACCGTTCGCCGCCAGACGTGCGCTCGTGCAGGCACGGCGCATGTCTGGCAGCTTTATCGCACAAAGAAAGGACGATTCCGCTGTTCCGGAACCGTCCTTTCTTTTCTCTGCTGCTCACGCTGTGCAAAAATCACATTGACTGTGTTTCACCCG
This sequence comes from Blautia sp., assembly GCA_017420455.1. GTDB lineage: Bacteria > Bacillota > Clostridia > Lachnospirales > Lachnospiraceae > Blautia_A. Next base: position 1,696 of record JAFOJB010000058.1, on the reverse strand, counting down.
ACTCTTACCGCCTTCACATCGCTCCAGGCACCCTGGTAGAGTTTTCCCTGTACTGTTTTCAATGCCCGGATCTGAACGTATACGGTAATCCCGTTTTTCCGGAAGGCCGGCGGCAGATTTGTCCGCTTCGTGAATGTCCTGTCCGTACTCACCAGATCTGTAAATGTTCCGTTCTCCGCATTTTTCATCGTGCTCACATTGGAAACCCTCAGCTGATACTGCTGTGCATTGCTGCTGTTGTTCCACTCGATCTTGATACGATAGCCTCCCTCATAACGCAGGCTTCTGATGACTACCTTCTCCGGAATAACCGTAACCGTCACACTTTTCGAGCTGCTTACATAATTTCCTGTCGCGGCGGCTTTTATATCGATGATGGCCGTGCCTGCTCCGACGGCAGTTAATACCCCTCCGGAAGAGACCGTCGCCACGTTTTTGTTTCTGCTGGAGTAGGTGAGCTTTCCTTTTGCACTGGCACCCATGCCCTTCGTTTTTCCCTTTTCCAGCGTAAAGGTGCTGTTCACCGTGATGGACTGTCCGGCCTTGACAGTAATATTTTTCACGGCGGAAAAATATCCATATAATGTACTTCCGCTCACCTTTTTAAAGCTGCGCACCCATACATAGTATTTCTTTCCCTCTTTTCCGGTATCGATCGTCCGTGAAACGGTGGAATTTCCATTGATCGTCACTCTCTTGCCCCCGGAAAAGCTGCTGGAGGTGGAGTAATCGATCTGATATCCATCTGCTGTACTGTCCTTTGTCCACGCCACCGTAAAGGTTTTTTTACTGGCGGACTTCAGAGAAGAAATCGTCTGTTTTTTTGGAATGATCTGAACGGTTACCTGTTTCTTCGCGGACTTGTAGGTACCTGTAGATTTTGCGGTGATCGTGATGACCGTAGTGCCATAGCCCTTTATCGTCACAATGCCTGAAGAGGATACCGTCGCCACCGAGGTTTTGGACGACTTATACGTCATCGAAGTACTGGCTTTTGCATTTAAAGAGAAGGTTCCGTTTTTCTTATAGGCCGCCTTATAGGTATCCTCGGCCCTGATCGTCTGGCTCTTCTGCCCGGCCTTCAGATAACTGTTCCTGTTCGCTGCTGTATTGGACCGGAAAACCGCACCGGCAGCAGCAGCTCCCTGCGAAGAATTCGTGACCAGGGAACTGTATCCGGAAGCGGTGATGACCTTTTTCGCAATATACAGCCCCAGAATACTGTCATAGGTATCGTTGCTTTTGGAGGTCGTATACCATTCCCAGAAATATCCGTCATTGCCTTTATCCAGATAAGGGACCAGATCGTTTTTCCCGGATTTCGTATATAACCTGTAAAATCTTCTCTGAACAGAGCCTGATCCTCCAAAATCCGAGAAGAGAAGAGATTTTTTCTGATAATAATATATGTTGTTCATGGAAACCATGGTCAGGCGTCCTGTGTAATACACCTGGCCTCCGTCCACCATAAATCTGTTAAAGTAATTGCTCCCGGATTTGTACCGGTAGATCAGATCCGGGATCGCATTATTATTCAGATAAACAACCGAAAATTCCCCGTTAGAGATTGTCTGCGAGGCCAGATAGGATTTGTACTGATCGAAAGCCTCTTTCGCAGTTACCGCCTGCACATTTCTGCCGGAAATCAGCAGGAGCATACACAAGAAGGCCGAGAAAATCAGTACTCTTATACCTT
>JAFOJB010000057.1 GCA_017420455.1 Blautia sp. | reverse complement strand
TGAGACGGGAGGGCCGGTTCCTTTCGAAGACCAACCACCTGGGCATATTCCCTTCTGCCCATCCCTTTCTTCTCTGTAAACATTTCATTATAGCACCGGAATGCCCCGGGAATATCCACTCCCTTCGGACATGGCATACAGTAGCCGCAGCCCGTGCAGCCCACCTTGATCTTTTCATTGATCAGGTCCTTGACCCTGGAAATCAGGGCATGATCCTCCTCCGTCAGCTCCCCTGCCGATGCCTGGGACGCAACCCGGCAGTTTTCCTCTACCATCTCCCGGGAATTCATACCGGAAAGAACGCAGGTGACCTCCTCCTGGTCCCAGAGCCACCGGAACGCCAGCTCTGCCGCCGTACGGTGCTTTGGATCTTCGGCGATCAGTTTTTTCGCCTTCTCGGGAAGCAGGGATACCAGCTTTCCTCCTCGCAGCGGCTCCATGATGATGACCGGAATTCCCTTTGCGGCAGCTGCCTTGAGGCCGGCTCTTCCGGCCTGGCTCACCTCATCCATGTAATTGTACTGGATCTGGCAGAAATCCCAGTCATAGGCGTTCAGGATCTTCAGGAACATTTCTGTATTTCCATGGAAGGAAAAACCGATATTCCGGATCTCTCCGGATTTCTTCTTGCCGGCGATCCATTCCTCAATGCCGTTCTTCTGCAGGTTCTCAAAAGCCTTCAGGTCTGTGAGCATATGCATCAGATAATAATCGAACCAGGTGGTTCTCAGACGCCTTTTTTCTTCTTCAAAGTATCTGTCGATAGACGCCCGGCTGTTGATCATATACTGAGGAAGCTTGGTGGCGATATTGATCTTCTCCCGCACATGATTCCTTTCCAGGATTTCACCGAGAGCAGCCTCGCTTCCCGGATAGATGTAAGCCGTATCAAAATAATTTACGCCGGCCTCTATTGCCAGCATAATCTCCTTCTCTGCCTTGTCCAGATCGATGGAATTCCCTTTTCTGGAAAAACGCATGCAGCCATAGCCCAGAATCGAGACGGGCTCTCCGTTTCTGTTTTTGCGGTATTTCATATTTGTCCTCCATGTTCTCAGACACAATTACAAAAGAAGCATCCCCGGATGCCTCCATGAAGCTCTTTGCTGAGGCAGGGGGATGCTTTTTTACCACCATTTCTCTTCTGCGGCATCACACATTACTTCTGCAGAACCGCGAAAATCATCTGTAAAAGGTTCTTTATGTCTCGTCCTGGCGGGTCTCAATGCCGGAAATTGCAGAAACTGCAGATATCACTGCTACAATCACCGCGATAACAGACATGACGATAAATGCTGTTACTCCTATTACTGCTCCTGTTTCCATGTATCTGCCTCCGTTTCGGTTCTGTTCCGGTACACATCCGCTTTCCTGATCGAAGCTCCTGTGTGCCTGTCTTTTACTACTATAGCATTTCCCTGTGCAGATGTAAAGCCTTGAAGTGTTTTTGTCACCCAGTCTTTTTGCTGCTTTTCGAAGAAGGACAGCCGCTGCAGGAAGAACAGCCGCAGCTGCAGCTCCCGCTCTTTTTTCTTCTGATCATCGTCCTGACCGCTCCCAGGAGGACCAGGAGCAGAACAGCAGCAAGGATCAAATCCCAGATATTCATCATTTCTTCTCTCCGTTTTCTGAACAGTATATCCAGATCTCTATCTTCAGGTCTTTATCTTCTGACCCGTTTTTTGAACAGTTTCTTCAGCCCAGCCCCAGGATAAGGCCGATAAGACGGACGATAAAGGCGGCCGCCCACGCGATCGCACACTGCCATACCACCAGACTGACAGCCCAGGCTCTGCCCAGCTCCCGGCGTATGGATGCGACGGCAGCTACACAGGGGGTATAAAGAAGGCTGAACACCATCAGCGTAAAAGCGGTCAGGCCAGACAGCGCCGCGGCGATCCCCTCCTCTGTTCCAAACAGCATCTGCATCATGGACACAACGCCTTCCTTTGCCATAAACCCGCTGATCAGAGACGTACCGATGCGCCAGTCCCCCAGTCCTATTGGTCTCAGAATGGGTACCAGGAAGCCGGAAACCGCGGCAAGGATACTGTCATGGGAATCCGTAACCAGATTCAGCGAGAAATCAAAGCTCTTCAGGAACCATACAATGATGGTGGCAATGAGAATGACAGAGAAGGCACGCTGCAGGAAATCCTTTGCCTTTTCCCACAGAAGCTGCAGGACATTTTTCAGGCTCGGAAGCCTGTAGTTCGGCAGCTCCATCACAAAAGGCACCGCCTCACCCTGAAACATCGTCTTCTTAAACAGGAACGCCGCAAGGATTCCTGTCACGATGCCCAGCACGTAAAGGAACATCATGATCAGCGCTCCCTTTCCGGGGAAAAACGCAGCCGTAAAAAAGCCGAAGATCGGAAGCTTCGCAGTACAGCTCATAAAGGGAGTCAGCAGGATAGTCATTTTCCGGTCTCTTTCGCTGGGAAGGGTTCTCGTTGACATAACGGCGGGAACCGTACAGCCAAACCCGATGAGCAGGGGAACAATGCTTCTTCCGGAAAGGCCGATCCTCCGGAGCAGCTTATCCATGAAAAATGCCACCCGGGCGATGTATCCGCTGTCCTCCAGCATTGAAAGGAAGAAAAACATGATCACAATCACAGGGAGAAAGCTCAGGACACTCCCCACTCCTTCAAAGAGACCTTCCAGGATAAATTTCTGTATAATGATATTCACATTGACGCTTTCCATGCCCGTTTCCACTAAAGCGCCCAGATTTGCAATGCCAGCGGCCAGCAGATCCTGCAGCCAGGCTCCCACCACATTGAAGGTCAGATAAAAGACGAGACCCATAATGCCGATGAAAACAGGAATTGCCGTATACTTTCCGGTAAGCAGCCGGTCGATTTTCTGACTGCGTATATGCTCTTTGCTTTCGTGAGGCTTTTTTACACATTCCTCGCAGACCCTGTGGATATAGGAAAAACGCATATCCGCCATGGCAGCGCTCCGGTCCAGGCCTCTCTCCCGCTCCATCTGGGCTACGATATGGTCCAGCATCTTCTTTTCATCCGGCTCCAGCTGCAGACGATCCAGAATCAGCTCGTCGCCCTCGATCACCTTGCAGGCAGAGAAACGAAGCGGCAGATCCGCCTTCCTGGCATGATCCTCGATCAGATGACTCACCGCATGGATGCACCGGTGAACCGCGCCGCCGTGGTCGTCCTGGCTGCAGAAATCCTGTCGTAAT
>JAFOJB010000056.1 GCA_017420455.1 Blautia sp. | reverse complement strand
GGAAAAAAGAGCTTTCAGGTATTTCATACAAATACCGATCCCATCCTCGACATGAGTCAGTTTTCTGCAGAGGATTTCAGTAAGGCCAGCGATAAAGAAAAGGAATCCATGGTGCATATGCACAAGAGCGTTTCCTTCTGGCAGGACGGCTGGCGCCGGTTCCGGAAAAACCACGTTTCCATGGGGGCCCTCATCGTATTCTGCCTGATCCTTTTATTCTCCTTTGCAGGTCCGCATTTTATCGCCTACAGCTACGAGGAGCAGTACCGCAGCGCCCAGAAGCTGGGTCCCATGCAGTACTCCGATGTGGAGAAAATGGCCATCACTCTCCTGGAGAGCGGTCTTGACGGCGTCTATGTCACCTCCATCAAGCCCGGGTCTCTCACTGCGATCAAAAAGGGCGACTGGTATTTTACGAAGAACGGCAAAACCTACGCCTTCCATCTGGACAAGGCCATTGAAAAGGCGACCCTGGTCTTCGATGCGGATGCAGAAAATCCTGTATCCATCGGAAAGGACAAGGACTATGAGAACGGCTCCTTCAAGGAACTGACCCCGCTGGAGGTCACCGATACGCCGGCAGAGGGTGCCAGCGAGCTTGTTCTCGACAAGAGGGTCTTCCCCCACTATTTCGGTACGGATTCCCAGGGGCGGGATCTGATGGCCAGATGTATGTACGGCTCCCAGGTTTCCATCATCATCGGTATCGTGGCGGCCCTGATCGTTCTGATCATCGGCGCTCTGTACGGATCGATCTCCGGCTTCATGGGCGGAAAGGTGGATTTTGTCATGATGCGTATCGTGGACCTGATCTATTCTGTCCCCGATGTACTCATCGTCCTGCTGCTGCAGGTGGTTCTGAAGGCTCCGCTGCAGAACTGGTTCGATACCTCCCGTTCTCCCCTCGCCGTTGCCCTGGGCTCTCTTGGCGTCGGTATCGTGAGTATCTTCATCACCTTCGCCATGCTCTACTGGGTCGGCATGGCCAGGATCATCCGCGGCCAGGTCCTCCAGCTGAAGGAGCAGGAATATGTCACCGCAGCCACCGTGCTGGGTGCTCCCTCCTCCCGGATCATCAGAAAGCATCTGCTTCCCAACTGTATCGGACAGCTGATCATCCAGACCTGCCTGCAGATTCCTTCTGCAATCTTCCTGGAATCCTTCCTGTCCTACCTGGGACTGGGCGTTTCCGCCCCTATGGCTTCCCTGGGTTCTCTGTGTTCGGACGCCAAGGAAACCTTCCTTCTGTTCCCTTACAGGCTTCTGTTTCCTGCCATCCTGCTGAGTCTGATCGTGCTGACCCTGAACCTGATCGGCGACGGTCTCAGAGATGCGCTGGATCCCAGACTGAAAAATTAAGGGAGGGTACAAATGAGCGAGAATTTACTGGAAGTAAAAGACCTGCAGGTCACCTTCTTTACCCCCGCCGGGGAAGTAAAGGCGGTGAACGGCATCAGCTATACGATAAAGGAACATGAAGTCATGGGCATCGTAGGGGAATCCGGCTCCGGAAAATCCGTGGAGGCTTACTCCATCATGGGTCTTCTGGCCCATCCGGGAAAGATCGTGGGCGGCTCTGTCACCTTCGACGGAGAGGATCTCCTTGCCTATACAGATAACCAGAAACGGGAATTCCGCGGGAACAAGGCAAGCATGATCTTTCAGAACCCCATGACCTGCCTGAATCCCGTCTATACCATCGGAGACCAGCTGATGGAGGCTCTCCTCTGCCACGATAAGAGCATCGGCAAGGCAGAGGCCAGGCGCCGCGCCATCGAAATGCTGAAGCTGGTGGGCGTCAACAATCCGGAGCGCCGGGTGGACCAGTATCCCCATGAGTTTTCCGGCGGTATGCGCCAGCGCGCCATGATCGCCATGGCCCTGATCTGCCATCCCAAGCTTCTGATCGCAGATGAACCTACCACCGCCCTGGACGTAACCATCCAGGCGCAGATCCTGGAGCTGATGAAGAGCCTTCAGGAAAAGACCGGCATGGCGATCATCTTTATCACGCACAATCTGGGCGTCGTGGCAGAGATCTGCGATACCGTCAGCGTTATGTACGCAGGCAATATCATGGAACAGGGCGTTGTGGACGATATTTTCTACTCTCCCGCGCATCCTTATACCAGGGGGCTTTTACGGTCCATGCCGAACCTGGACGATGAAAAGGGCAAAAAACTGATTCCCATCGAGGGAACGCCTGTGGACCTTCTGGACCTGCCCAAGGGCTGTGCCTTCGGCCCGCGCTGTGAAAACTGCATGAAGATCTGCCTGACCAGAAAGCCGCCTCTTGTGGAAGTGGGCGAGGGCCATCTCTCCGCCTGCTGGCTCCATGTGATGGATAAAATGAAGGACGGCGGCAGTCAGGCAGCCAAGGAGACGGGAGGGAAGGACGCATGAGCGAAAACACACGCAAGAAACTGGTGGAAGTGAATAAGCTCCGCAAGTATTTTCCCGTAAAACAGGGCGCCTTCCGTACCAGCTATGTACAGGCCGTGCAGGATGTCTCCCTGTATATCTATGAAGGAGAGACCCTGGGGCTTGTGGGGGAATCCGGCTGCGGAAAGACCACCTTCGGACGGACGCTGCTGCAGCTTTACCATCCCACCTCCGGCCAGATCATCTACGATGGCAAAACCATCTATGACAGTGAAAACAGGATTCACGAGAACATGCTGCCCTATCGCAGGAAAATGCAGCTGATCTTCCAGGATCCTTCTGCTTCTCTGGATCCCCGTATGACAGTCGGCGAGATCGTAGGCGAAGCACTGGATATCCATAAGCTGTACCAGGGAAAGGAAAACCGGACCGAGAGGATCCGGGAGCTCCTCCGGCTGGTCGGTCTGAACACAGAGCACGCCAACCGTTTCCCCCACGAATTTTCCGGAGGCCAGCAGCAGCGGATCGGCATTGCCCGGGCGCTGGCAGTAGAGCCGCAGTTTATCGTCTGCGATGAGCCTATTTCGGCACTGGATGTTTCCATCCAGTCCCAGGTCGTCAATATGCTGGAGGAGCTGCAGGCGCAGATCGGCCTTACCTACCTGTTCATCGCCCACGATCTTTCCGTGGTGCGTCATATTTCCAACCGGATCGGCGTCATGTATCTGGGCTGTCTTGTGGAGCTGGCGGAAAGCTTCGAGCTCTGCGCGCATCCCATCCACCCGTACGCCCAGACGCTGCTTTCCGCAGTGCCCCTCACGGATCCGAAGAAAAACCGGACCCGTCAGCGGATCCTGCTGGAGGGAGATATCCCCAGTCCGCTGAACCCGCCCTCCGGGTGCCGTTTCCACACCCGCTGTCCCTATGCGACAGACCGCTGCAAAAAGGACATGCCGCAGCTTAAGGAATATTCCCCCGGGCATTTCGCAGCCTGCCATATGCTCGAAAAATAAAGGCTGCCGTCAGGAGCCGCTCCGGAGCGTATGCGCTTACAGGACGCGGCATACGGTCCCGATCTTTTGATATAAGAGGCATTCCGCCTTTTATATAGAACATCTTTTTAAAGGAGGAAGTATCTATGAAAAAACAAGTACTGTCTGTCACTCTGGCTTTAGGTCTGGCAGTATCCTCTCTTGGTGTTCCCGCCTTTGCTGAAGAAGCAGGCGAGTTCGTCGTAAGAGGCTGCATCGCTTCCGAGCCGGAAACTCTGGATCCCAACCTGGAGTCATCTGTTGACGGCGCTACCTACGCAATGCATCTGTTCGAAGGTCTGATGAAATACAAGCTGACCGACAATAAAGCAGCCGTAGGCGACGACGAGAACGATACCGTGAAGCTTCTGGAGACCGACTTCGGCCAGGCAGAATCCTACGATGTATCTGAGGACGGCCTTACCTACACCTTCCATCTTCGCGATGGGATCACCTGGAGCGATGGACAGCCTGTCACCGCCAAGGATTTCGAGTATTCCTGGAAGAGAATCGTAGATCCTGCCAACGCTGCAGACTACGGCTATATCCTGGATGGAATCGTGACCAACGCAGCTGCCATCCAGGCCGGCGAAGCAGAGCCGGATACCCTGGGTATCACCGCTGTGGACGACAAGACCCTGGAGATCACTCTGGAAGCTGAGTGCCCGTATTTCATCGGCCTCTGCGCTTTCGCCGCTCTTATGCCGCTCCGTCAGGACGTCATCGAGGAATATGGCCAGGAGTGGACCGATCCCGGAAAGCTTGTTTCCAACGGAGCATATGTCCTTTCCGACTGGGTACATGACAGCTATCTTGAGATGACCAGGAACGAAAGCTTCTACGAGCAGCCCGGCCCGGACAAGATCGTGTGGTATCTGAACAATTCCGAGACCTCTCAGCTTGCAGCCTTCCAGGCAGGCGAGTATGACTTCTTCGACGCTGTTCCGGTAGACCAGATCACCGCTCTGAAGGAACAGGGCATCTGCCATTCCGCTCCGCAGGTTGGTACCTATTATCTGTATCTGTCCGCAGACCAGATTCCGGACTGGAGAGTACGTGCAGCCATCTCTCTGGCAATCGACCGTGACAATATCGTAGAAAACGTAACCCAGGCAGGACAGGTTCCGGCTACCGGCATCACCGCAGATGGTATCACCACCTATGACGGACAGAGCTGGACAGAGGTTTACGGCGACTTCACAACTCTCGCACTTTCCGAGATGTATCCCGATGCAGACCTCGAGACCTATTCCGGCCGCTGCGAGCTGGCTCAGCAGCTTCTGGAAGAGGCAGTAGCAGATGGCTATGACACCTCCGCAACCATCGACTATGAGTACAACACCAACGAAGCCCACAAGGCCATCGGCGAAGCTGTACAGTCCGACGTTGCCAGCGTTCTTGGCCTGGATATCGCCCTGAACAACTCCGAATGGCAGACCTACACCAACAACCTTGGCGAAGGCAAATTCGGCATGGCCCGTCTTGGATGGATCGCAGACTATGATGACGCGCAGACCTACATCGAGCTCTTCACCAACGGCAACAGCTACAACTACGGCAACTGGGTAAGCGACGAGTATACCGAGCTGGTAGCCAAGGCCAAGACCCTTCCGGGAAGCGCAGAGCGTGACGAGCTTCTTTCCTCCGCTGAAAAGCTTATGTTCGGCGAGGGCGGATATCCGGTCGCTCCTGTATACTTCTACACCCAGACTTACTGCGTAAATGACGCCGCTGTTAAGAACGTAGGCTGGACACCGCTTGGATACTTCATGTTCCACTATGCAACTCAGGAATAATGCTGAAGAAATGATACTGAAGAAATGATACTGAAGGAATGATGCTGAAAATATCGTCTGGAGGAATTACGCTTAAGGCAGTATCGCTTAAGAGATAATCCTCCGGAAATGATCTTCAGAATATCCTGAAATCCCGGATCAGGCGCAGCTTTCACAGGCTTGCGCCTGATCTTTTTCTGTCTGGACGGCATGACCGTAACTGCAGGCTTTCCCCTGTTTTCCCAACAGAACAGAAAAGAAAAGGGCTGTGAAAAGCAGGAACGAATTCCTGTTCTTCACAGCCCTGTTTACTTTACATTACTTTCTTTATAACTGCTTATTTTGCTGCGGGAAGATCTGCCAGTACGATGTCGAACTGTGCATTCGTCTTAATTCCGGAAACATAGTTGATCGTTCCCTTTTCTTTTTCAAGCTCAAATTCTCTTCCTGCGGAATTGACTACGACAAGCTTGCCATCCTTAAGGCTCCAGGTGCCTTCCTCATGGACATCTTTCTTTTCTACCGTATAGGTGAACTTGCCATCGGCAGTAAATGCCAGAACAGCGCCTTTTCCATGGCTGATCACGGAGTAGGCATCTGCTTCTGCAACAGCTTCCTCAACTGCCTCTGCGGTCTCTTCTGCCGCTTCTTCCGCTGCTTCTGCAGTTTCCTCTGCTGCTTCTTCAACTGCTTCTGCAGTCTCTTCTACAGCTTCCTCTGCTGCTTCTGCTGCCTCTCCGGCTGCTTCTTCCGCTGCGTCGCCGGCAGCCTTGATTTCTCCGGCAGCTTCCTCAACTGCAGCTTCTGCCTCTTCTTTGACTTCTTCCGCTGCGTCTGCTGCGTCTTCCTTTACTTCTTCAACTGCCTCTGCAGCCTCGTCCTTCGCTTCTTCAGCTGCGGCCGCTGCGTCCTCTTTTACTTCTTCCGCTGCTTCTGCCGCATCCTCTTTTACTTCCTCAACTGCCTCGGCGGCGTCTTCTTTTACTTCCTCAGCTGCGGCGGCGGCATCTTCTTTTACTTCCTCAGCTGCTGCGGCGGCGTCTTCTTTTACTTCCTCAGCTGCGGCGGCTGCGTCTTCTTTTACTTCTTCTGCCTTTTCTGCAGCGGCATCCTTAGCTTCTTCCGCCTTTTCCTCAACTTTTTCTTCAGTCTTTTCCGCTGCGGCTGACTTTCCGGTATCTTTCTTGCCGGTAGATCCGCATCCTGCCAACATGCAGACTGCAGTGATCATGGAAAGGAAAAGAACTAAACTTTTCTTTTTCATCTTAGTGATTCCTCCTTGATGTGATGAGTGAAATGATAAATTCCCTTTGGACGGCGTCTTATTTCCAGGTTTCTTCGGACAACCGGCCATTTATGTCTATAAATTATAACAGATTCTTTTCGTAAAAGCAATATGACATACGAGACGTTCTTTATTTTCCGTGAACCCTTTGCTGCAGTTCGCAGTCTCACCGTCCGGGGACTGCAGCGAACCATTTCCCGTGAACTTCAGGCACAAACAAAGATTATTCTGCAGTCAGGAGAGCCGGCAGGCGCCAGAACACATCATTCTCAATCCGGCGAGGGTCTGAACAGTAAGACGTGAATTTCTATACCTCCAGCTTCACCACAACCGGAAATTCGCTGTAAAGGCCCGGCGCCCGGACCAGAAGCCCTTCAGGATCTGTCTTCCACTCCACGTTCCCGTCGTATCCCAGAACGGAAACCCGGCGCAGGAGACCACGGAACGGCGCCGCCGCCTTCCCCACGTCATTCAGATCTGTCTTGGACGCAAAACTCCTGATACAGAAGCTCCCATCCTCCGGGCAGGCCAGGCAGATGGCGTAGACAACTCCATCCCTTGCGGTAAAGCGGAAATCCCCGCTGGTATAGTTCACTTCCGCGTTCTCCTGGAAAGCGCCCTGCCGGATATTTCCCGTTCCCTCCAGCGAGACCTTCCATGGCCTTGTTCCGTCGATCGCTTCGCTGTTTACCGACATCCATTTTCCAAAATCCTGCAGGATCAGGCAGTCCTTCTCCGGGATCGTTCCGTCTGCCTTCGGTCCGATGTTCAACAGGAGATTTCCGTTCTTGCTCACGGTATCGATCAGGGTGATGATCAGATCCCGGCTGGTTTTGTAATCCAGGCTGTCTGTGTAGCACCAGGAATTCCGTGCCACCGCCGTATCCGTCTGCCATCTGTAGGGCTTCGGCATCTCGAAGCCGCCTCTTTCCATCTCTACGATCCCGCTTCCAAAAGCCATGGCGTCATATTTATAGCAGATCATCACATCCTGTCCCCAGGATTTTCCCATATTGTAATAGAACGCCGCCAGCTTTTTCAGATACGGAGCAAAGGCCTCGTGCTGGATCCACCAGTCAAAATAAAGAAGCCGGGGACGATACTTTACGATGATCTCCGCAGTCCGGGAAAGCCAGTCCAGCAGGTATTCCTCCGTCGGCGCTGGAGTGCTGTGCCAGTTTTCCGGCTCCCGCTCCGGCATGGCCGGCCAGTAGAAATCCCCCTGCCGCAGAGGTTCCTTTATATCGCTCTCAAATTCCTTTCCGTGGCTCATGAAGAACCAGTGCTCTGCCCTGTGGGAGGAGGTGCAGAAATACATCCCTGCCTCCTCTGCAGCGCTTCTCAGCTCGCCCAGGACATCCCGGCAGGGTCCTTTGTCGGCGGCGTTCCAGTCACTGAGCTCGCTTTCATACATCTGGAATCCGTCGTGATGCTCTCCCACCGGGAAAAGATATCCTGCCCCTGCCGCCCGGAACAGCCGGATCCATTCGGATGCATCAAACCGCTCTGCCCGGAACATGGGGATGAAATCCTTATAGCCAAAACGTTCATGGCTCCCGTAGGTCCTGACATGATGCTCAAATTCATCCGTTCCCTGTATATACATTCCCCTGGGATACCATTCATTGGCATAGGCCGGAACGCTGTAAACTCCCCAGTGAAGGAAGATTCCCAGTCGTTTTTCGTTAAACCATTCCGGCAGCTTTGCCTTTGCCAGGGAATCCCATTCGGCGCTGAACGGTCCCCTTGCGATGACCTCGTCTACCAGCTTTAAATATCGCTCCTGTGCACCTTCTTTTCTCATCTTCCTGCTCCTCTCTGTTTTTTCTGCATAGTAACAATTCCTTATCTCGCCCGGGGAAGGCTCCAGCGGTAATGCGCTGCCAGGATGCGAAGGACAAAGGTTACTGCGGCCCCGGCCAGCATCGCCAGAAACTCTCCGGTGAATCGCCAGAGAAGGACGCAGGTCCACGCGCCAAGAATGGAAGCGCAGGCATAAAAATGCTTCACGAATACATGCGGCATATTTCCTGCAAAAACATCCCGCAGGATTCCGCCTCCGACGCCGGTAAGGACGCCTACAAAGGTGATCAGGAAATCATTCATCCCAATGCTCTGCGTCTTCGCGATCTGTATCCCGGTTACCGTGAAAAGCCCCAGCCCGATGGAATCCATGATCAGCAGCATCAGGTCATATTTTCTCTGGTTGTGTTCCGCAACCTTCCGCAGATAGGGCAGAAACACCAGAATGCTGACCACGATCGCCGTCAGGGCAAACATCGGCTGCCGGAAGGCGGCAGGCGGCGTGATCCCCAGAATCAGATCCCGCAGAATCCCGCCTCCTACTGCCGTCGTCAGCCCCAATATGGCCACCCCGAAAATATCCATTTTCTTTTCGATTCCCACCATCGCACCGGATATGGCAAAGGCAACGGTACCGATCATCTCAAAAGGGAAAAATACGTCCATTCCTGCCCCCTCATTCCCGGATGATCCGGATCTTCCGCAGTACACGGTAGAAGAAATTCGACCGTATGTTTTTCAGGGTCTTCTTCAGATCGTCCCTCTGGCTTTCCAGAAGATGGATCTGCTTCTCCTGTCCGGCTGTTTTTTCCTTCAGCGCACCGATCTGGGCCTTCTGGGAGTCTCTCTGCTCCTCCAGCTTCCGGATCTGCTCCGTCTGCTGTACGATATCCCCCTGAAGAAGTTTTTCCTCCTCCTGAAGAAGTTTTTTCTCCTCCTGAAGAAGTTTTTTCTCCTCCTGAAGCTGCTTCTTCTCTGCAGCCAGAGCTTCCTTCTCTGATATAAGGAGTTTTTTCTCCTTTTCCAGCGTCCTGTTCTGGTCCTTCTGCGCTTTGATCTGCTCCTTCTGTTCCCTGATCCTGGCCTTCTGCCCGCTGATCTGGGCGCTCTGCTCCCGGATCTTTTTCCCTCGCTCACTCTTGTCGGAATATGCCTCTTCCAGCCGTTTCTGGAGCTCCTCATTCTTTTCCGCCTTCTCAATGAGCGAGCTGTCCAGTACCAGCGCCTGGAAAAGCATCCGTTCCTCCGCGGAGAGGGCAGTGCGCCTGTTCCTCTCTTCCTCCGAAAGCTTTCCATACTGCATCCTGGCATTATGAAGCATTCTCTGCAGCGCCGTGCCGGCTGCCTCTTTTTCTTTTTCGGTAAGCCCTTCTATCCTGCCAATGGTGTGCTCCAGTTCCAGGAAGGAGAGAAAATAGCCTCTCACGTTTTCGAAGGTGACCGGCTTCATGGTGATGGAGCCCTCCGAAACTCTCCTGTGATACAATGTTTCTGCCAGGTGTCCGGCTCTCTCTGCATGTATATAGCAGAGGAAGGTATAGGTATTATCCTCATGGAGGATTCCTTCGATAAAGCGGATATTGTGTTTTTTCAGCAGCTCCAGCGTCGTCATATATCCCCAGGCCGAGGTCTGGTATTCTCCCCGGTCCATCAGCAGCCGCATGAGCTCCGGCCCGGTACAGAGATCCGGATATTCATAGATCCTGGCGTAAAGATACCGGTAATGCTCCAGAGCCTGCGCATGCTCCTTCTCTCCAAAGGGCTCCTTGTCGATCTGCAGAAGATCCAGCTCCTCCGCCTCCATCCGGGAAACCATCTTTTCCAGCGCGTCTGTTTCCAGATAGTCATCGCTGTCCAGGCAATACAGATACTTTCCCGAGGCGTGGTCTATGCCGTTGTTCCTTGCGGCTGACACCCCGCAGTTCTTCTGTGTGATCACACGGATCCGCCCGTCCTGCTCCTGGAAGGAACGCAGAATTTGGGGAGAGTCGTCTGTAGAACCGTCGTCGACACAGATGATCTCCAGCTCCCTGTAGCTCTGGCCTGTCACACTGGTGAGGCATTCTGCCAGGAATTTCCCCGTATTATAGACGGGAATGAGGACAGTTACCAGAGGCTTCCGGTTCTTTACGCCGGTCTCTGCTTTTCCGGCCTTCAGAAAGGTCTTTTCCGTCATTTCCAGAAGCGGCGCAAACCGCTTTCTCATCTCTTCCAGAGGATAGACCGGTTTCTCTGCATGGATCACGCTTTCCAGGGTACGGAAGCATTGCTGCGGATCATCGAGAAAGCGGATATACGGGAGGTTTTCAAACCAGCTCATGGAGGAACGGATATCGTGATAACGGTTTCCCAGAACCACACAGGGCGTCTGCGTGATGGCGCAGAAAATCATACCGTGAAGGTAGTCTGTGACCACGGCCTCTGAAGAACCGATCTCCTGAAGCATCGTATCCAGACGCACCCGGCGGCTGGCCTTTGACACATGAGGATGCACCACCATATCCTTTTCAGAAACACGACAGCCTTTCGCCAGAAGCTCCTCCTGCATCTCCTCCCAGGTATCCCTGTCCAGCACGCTTTCCCTGTCGGATCTTGCGAGAAACAGAATACCCTCCCGCCCGGTGTGCTTTCCCAGATACCTCCTGTCAGACCATGCTGCAATGTCCGGCACCAGGACCATATTGCAGGAGAAGTTCTTTTTTGCGGTTTCAAAGGAAACGGGATCCCGGAAAGAAAGCAGGGCTTCTTCCCCCCTGTAGACCTCCCGGCTCTTCTCCAGCAGTGTTCTTCCCTCTTCATCCTCCGTGAAAAAGACCGACTGGGGGAACATAAGCTTCGGATTGTCCGGCCAGGAAGCAAACACATCTCTTCGCAGGATATCTCCTCGTGGCCACAGGTTTCCAAAAGCTCCTCCTCCCGGAAGAAGAAGCACATCGTTTTTCCGGATCAGTTTCTTCAGGCGTTCCTTTTTTTCTTTGTATTCTCCCATGGAGATTTCCTGTACCTGCATCTGCGGCGCAAAGGAGGCCAGAAATTCCTTCATGGATTCCACGATCTGGTGATCTCCCAGGCTGCCGTGATCCGGTGTCCCGAACAGGAAGCATCTGGCCGGAAAGACAGGGCTTTCCTCTTTTCTGCCGGTGTCTGTGCCTCCAGACGCATCTGCCGGTATGTCCTCCGGCTTTGCCGCCTTTTCTGCCGCCGGATCCGCGGCTTTCCTTTCCATGGACTCCAGATCCAGGGGAAGGACTGTATGGGTCCGTCCGGAAAAGTCTTTCAGGTAACGGATATCTTCCCCGGCAGAAAACCCGGTTTCCCCTGCGGGAACGGTTCCGAAGAACCGCACCTCCGAAAGCAGAGAGAGATACGTTTCTTCTTCTGTCTCCTTTCTGACATGCAGCGACGGAAGCAGGATCCTGCTCTTTTCTCTGTACCATGCTGCCGGCGCGGCAAAGAGAAGCCGCCGAAAAAGATGGCAGAAGGTGTCCCATGCCTCCCCGGAAATCTCTTCCTCCTGCATGACTGCCTCCGAAACGCCTTCCGGATTTATTCCCTTTTCGGCTTTCTTCAGCACCCGGTCTGTATCTGTCCGGATCATGTGGAAATCGACGCCGAATTCTTCGGCGCTTTTTCTGGTTCTTCTGTAAAACAGATCCCAGTCCGGATGATTTCTCAGAGGGATTTCATCTCCCCAGAAAAGACTGAGCTCCGGCATCTCTCCCTTATGGCGGACCAATGCCGCATAGGAATCCGGGTCTTCCGAAAACAGCAGGATGCTGCCCTCTCCCGGAACCGTTTCCGTTTCCACCGTCTTCTCCGGCAGAAGCCTTCCGGCTTCCGAAAAACCGGGGTGCATTTTTGCAATCCCTTCCCGCAGACGTTCCACGCTTTGGGCAAAATCTGCATCACAGCAGGGCACGACGACCTCTGCGCGGCATCTTAAGGCTTCCGGCAGTACCCTTCCAAGAAACGGAAGCACAAGGACGGAAGGGGGAAGCCCTTCCAGATCAAACGAATATTCTGCAAAACATTTCTCTTCAGGAACAAAGCGCTCTTTCCAATCACCCTGAAGCTCATACTGATAATCGAGCCGGTTTTTTTTCACCTTCACATGTGAAAGTGTAAGCCTGTTTTCCATAGAGTTTGTCCTTTTCTGATAGTTTTCCGGTAAGAAACTTTTCTGCCTGCCGCAGAATGCCGTTCACGAACCGGATACTCTATTTTACTTGTATTTTCCCGGAATTGCAATGGGCAGGTTGAAACAAGGGAGGTACGAGGAGCCATTGTTACAGTTCACGAACTGTAACGCCGGAAACTGTAACCAATCTGTTTTTCTGGTAATATAGGGGAGTTCTGTTGTATAATGGCTGTATGAAGGAACGATAAATCCGTTCAGGCAAGGCGGAGAACTGAATCGATGCGGACATCGATGATTGACGGCGCTGCTTGCCAGTGGCACGCGTTTAGCGCATGACCGGGCCGGAGGCGAGGCCAGCGCAGCCTGGGCGGAAATGCCATAAAAAGCGGTACAGCACGGAAAGGAGCCCTGTTTATGCCAGTTTCCCCGGATTTTCCCTCCCCAAAGAAAATCCCTTTTGTATTTTTCGATGTGGACGACACCCTGTATGAGCGCAGCCAGCCCTTTGTTCTGGCATGCGAGAAAATCTTCGCGCCGCATTTTACTCTGGACTGGAAGGGGGTATTTGAAGCCAGATGCCGTTACGGCGACGAGGTTTTCGAAGCTTCCCAGAATGGTGCCATGACTCTGGAGGAATCCTACATCTACCGGATCACCCATGCCTTCCGGGATTTCGGGAGGGAAGTCTCTGCGGAAGAAGCGCTTACCTTTGAACGCTGCTTTGCCGGTTGTCTCGACCAGATTTCTCTGGAACCGGGGATCGACAAAGTCCTTCAGTATCTTGTGGACAATGGCATCCCTGCCGCCATTCTTACCAACGGACCTGCCAGCCACCAGCGAAGAAAGCTGATTTCTCTCGGCGTTTCCCGCTGGATCCCGGAAAAATACTGGTGCATCTCCGGCGAAATGGACGCGGCAAAGCCTCATCCGGAGATTTTCCGGAAAGCCGAACAGATCCTGGATTGTACTCCCGATGCCTCCTGGCTGGTAGGGGACAGCTATTTCCACGATGTGGAAGGCGCTGCAGCCGCCGGCTGGCATTCCATCTGGTATACCAGGAAATTTGCCGCCCCGCCGGAGAAAATTCTTCCCGCGCAGGCAGCCCCCGGAAATCCCGCCGAACTTTTGTCGGCAGTCATGCAGCTGTGCCAGGTATGACAAAGACGACAAGGGAACACAAAAGGACCGTCCCCCTGTGTCACCAGCACATTTCTCTGGAAATTTCCCCGGGTTTCTGATATAATTACCCGAACCCAGTCAAAGTAAGGAGGCTATTTTATGACAAACCATACCTATACACCCAGCGGAGTCTGTTCAAAGAAGATCAATTTTGACCTGGAGGACGGAAAGATCTACAATCTGAAATTCACCGGCGGATGCAACGGAAACCTTTCCGCCATCTCAAAGCTTCTGGAAGGAACCGACGCGAAAAAGGCGGCCGATATCCTGCGCGGCAATGACTGCGCAGGCAGGGGCACTTCCTGCGCGGATCAGCTTTCCAAAGCCATCGACCAGGCCCTCGGTGCCTGAGGCTTTATCGATCGTACAGGGAAAAAGGCGGCTCTGTTATCTGTCTGATCAGATAACAGAGCCGCCTTTTTCATGGTTCCGGCGCAAAAACTCCTTCCTTTCTCATTCCTGCAGCGTGCCCATGTACAGCTTGTGGTCGTCGCAGGAATACAGAAGGAAAATCCGAAGCCGCATGTTTCCGGGCTTCTCCATCATCAGATGATTCCCGGAAATGATCCCCTCCGAGCCCTCCAGAGGATGGTCGTGGGCTTTCATGAAAACCTCCCAGAGCTTTTCCTGCTCTTCCTCCGAAAAGGCATCCATGAAATTCTGCATCGCATGCAGATCCTCCGGATGGATCCCCGTCACCTTGGTAAAGGAATTGTTCACCTGGATCAGGGAAAGCTGGTTTTTCTTCTCCTTAAAGATCATCGCGGGACCTATGATATTGTCCAGCAGGGTATCGCTCAGCATTCCCTCGTGGATCATCTCCCGGAAGCGCAGATGATTCGTCATGATCCGGCCGCCCCTTACCGGCGGCTTTCCGATCTTGTTCTCGTCCAGGAGAAGCCTTTCGAACTCTTCCACCGGCATCGGCTCGTAAAAATAGAAGCCCTGGGCATAATTATCCCCCAGCTGGATCAGGCTGTCCCGCTGATGCTCGGTCTCCACGCCCTCTGTGACCACCAGCATCCCGATCATATGCGCCATGCTGATCACGGATTCCACAATACTGATGGCCTTGCTGTCGGATTCCTTCCGGCTCATGAACCGGACATCCGTTTTCAGCACATCCAGGTTCATGGAATGCAGCATGCTCAAGGAAGAAGACCCGCTGCCGAAATCATCCATCAGGATGCGGAAGCCCGCTTCATGGAGCCTTGTCACCGCCTTCTGGATCACATCATTATTGTCGGTAAAGGCGCTTTCCGTGATCTCGATCCCAAGATAATAGGGATCCAGGTCATATTTATTCACAAGGCTGATAAAATGATCCGCGATATCCGTAAAATAAAAATCCACTCTGGAAACGTTCACGGAGCACAGCAGCAGCGGCATATTCCGGTCCAGAAGGCTTCTCATCCATCTGCAGACATCCTCCCAGATATAACAGTCCACCGCGAAAATATACCCGCTCTTCTCCAGCATTTCCACAAAACGCCCCGGCGACACGATCTCTCCGTCCCGGTTCCACCGCATCAGGGCTTCCGCGCCGATGATCTTCCCGGTCCGCTCATGAACCTGGGGCTGCAGATAGAACAGAAACTCTCCCTTGGGAAGCCCCTTCTTCACGTTCATGAGAAGAAGCTTATTTTCCCGGATATCCTGATAATGCTCTTCACTGTAGAACCGGAACTGCTCTGTATAGCTTCCCTTGATCTCCCCAAGAGCCGTAAGGGCCCTGTCATACCGGGTAGAGACGCTTTCCTGCTGATCCACGGAAAGATAAATGCCAAAGAGCGGCGCGAATCCATCCGTATATTTCATGGTCCCGATCCTCTCTTTCAGGAAGGGCACCAGCTTTTCCGGAGCATCCTCCTTTGTGGGCAGCATCAGGCAGAAATTATCCCCGCCCAGATAACCCGCGATCCCCCGGAATTCCCGGGCAAAGGAGGACAGACTTTCCGCGATGGATTCCAGAAACAGATTTCCGGCCTTTCTGCCGAAAATATCATTGTAGAGCTTGAAATAATTGATATCGATGACACTGGTAAGCACATTTTCGTCCATCAGGGTAGAAAGCCACAGTTCCGCCTTCTTGAAAAACACATCCCCGTGATACAGAGCGATCTGCGCATTCTCCTGGTACTCCCAGAGCTCCTTTTTTCCCCAGACATTGTTTTCGTGTTCTTTCAGAAGAACTCTCTTGTCATTGTACATCAGAAGGTGGGTCCTGCGGATCATGGCTTCATAGGTGTCCGTAAGATGCTCCGTCCACTGAATGCCGCAGGCTGCCATAAGATCCTGCTCCTGAAAAAGCCGTTTCACGATATCTGCCTTTTCCAGAAACAGCTCCTCCTCCACCTGACAGACCATCACCAGGAACTCTCCTGTGGAGACCCGGAAAACCTCATTATACTCAAACAGGGTTTCCAGAATACTGCTGGCGTGCAGAAGCATCTGCTCATGCTCCAGGTGCTGCGGCTTCCCATCCTCCACCAGCCATCCGATCACATCGCAGTAGATCATCCCCACACCGTCCCCCGCGTCCGTGCTTTCCAGCTTTTCCTGCAGGCTGAGCCGGTTCCCGGCGCCTGTCAGACTGTCCACGTACCCGATCTGTTCCAGCCTGCGGATCAGGTGGTCGCTGTATACCAGGGAAGACAGGATATAGCGCATGCCGGGCAGGATCTCTTCCGCCTCTTCCAGAACAGGAACGCCGGGATTCTCCAGAATAAAAAAGCCCCGGCTGCTGCCATGAAACGCCAGCTTCGATACGATCACCGAATGCACCTGCTGTTCCCTGAAAACCATATAGATATCTTCATCAGTGGCCCGGATTTCTTCCATATCATGAATGACTATGATCTCGTCCCTTAAGAGCCGTTCCTTCCAGTGGCCCAGCCAGGAAACCGGAAGATGCTGGAGAAGATCCTTCTCGGAAAGCATGCTTTCCTGGCACCATTCGTAGGTATTGTCACATGTTCCGTCCGGATTGATCTCAAAAATACTGATCCTGTCGCAGGAAAGCTCCTCCCCCAGGCAGCTTAAAAGATCTGCCAGAGTCTCTCTGGACGCAGTATGGGCAAATGCTTTATCAAAAGCTCTGTTCAGTGCGCTCAGGTTCTCGTTTCGATTCATGAATGTCCTCCATCCTCTGTGCCGCAGGTATCGTACCACTCTTTCGTTATAACCTTCTGGATATTATACTGATATTATATAGATTTTTATCATCACCGTCAACAGCGACCGTTCTGCTTTCCCATATTCAGCGGGAGTACGGTTACAGTTCACGGCCTCGCTGGCTGGGGATTGCATGTGTTTTCAGGATGTCTGTCAGCCTTCCTGACTGCAGGAACACAGGGGGAACACAGGGGGACGGTCCTTTTGTGTTGTTTGAACACAAAAGGACCGTCCCCCTGTGTTCCCTCCTTGT
>JAFOJB010000593.1 GCA_017420455.1 Blautia sp. | reverse complement strand
GGAACACAAAAAAAGCCCCCGGGAGAAACCGCTAAAGAACAGAAAGTTATAAAGGATCCGGAAGACCGGAAAGAACAAAGGAGGAAAAAAATGAGTAACTGGTTAAATCTTGAAGGCAAAGTTGTTATCGTCACAGGCGGCGCGTCCGGTATCGGCAAACACGTAGTCAGCTGCCTCCAGGCAGCCGGCGCCAACGCGGTCATCGTTGATATGAGCGTCAAGACCGGAGATGAGATCGACGGAGCTTACTGCGTAGCATGTAACGTAACAGATCCCGCAAGTGTCCAGGCCATGGCAGACGCGGTCGTCGCGAAATACGGCACCATCGACGCGGTCGTCAATAACGCCGGCATCAACATGCCCCGCCTGCTGGTCGATGTACAGGGCGAGCATCCCGAGTACGAACTCAGCGTTGACTCCTTTGACAAGATGTTCGGCGTCAACGTCAAGGGCCTCTTCCTGGTAGCCCAGGCCTGCGCCAGAGTCATGCTGAAGCAGGGCGGCGGCGTGATCCTCAACATGTCTTCCGAGTCCGGTAAAGAAGGTTCTCAGGGCCAGTCAGCATACTCCGCCACAAAGGGAGCCTGCGACAGCTTCACAAGATCCTGGGCCAAGGAGCTGGGCAAATACAACATCCGCGTCCTGGCAGTTGCCCCCGGCATCATGGAAGCGACCGGCCTGCGTACCCCCGCTTATAACGAAGCCCTGGCTTATACCCGCGGCGTAAAGCCTGAGAATCTTTCCACTGACTACAGCAAGACCATTCCGCTGGGCCGTGACGGCAAGCTGGACGAGGTCGGCAACACAGTCGCTTTCCTGGTATCCGACAGGGCGAGCTACATCACCGGAACGACCATCAACGTCTCCGGCGGCAAGTCCAGAGGCTGATCCCCGCTTAAGGGAAACGGCAATCGCTCCGGCAGACCGGAGCGGACAGAACACAATGTCAACGTAAATTTTTAAACGCGGAGCGGGCACCGGACAGGGGCCCGCCCGGAGTACAAGGAGGGAACACGATGTTACAGCTGGTTTTAGTAATTGCCATCGCATTCGTGCTGCAGGCACTTCTGTCAGGCATACAGATGAAGCATTTCTCAGATGAATTCGTCAAATTGAGAAGGCAGGGGAAGGTCGCGGTCGGCCGGAAGGCAGGCGGATTCCATGCCGGCGCCATCGTCATGTTCCTGATCGATGACAAAGGCAAGATCCGAAAAGGAAAAAAACTGGAGGGCGTGACCTTCCTGGCAAGGGTCAAAGATTTCCCGGGATTCGAGGGAAGATACGTCGGTGATCTGAAAAAAGAAGATGGTCCCAGGAACCACAAAAATCTGGGCCTGGCCATGGAAGACGCCGCGCTGACCTACAGGAAGTTCACAAGAGGCGAAGTCATACCGGATCCGCCCTCACCCTTCCAGAAAGTCGGAATTGCCGCCAGAAATCTGTTCGGACGCAGATCCGCGGCCTGAACAGAATCCAGGTGTACCAAACAACCGGAGATCGGAAGATCTCGCAGGATGCTGTACATACATTATTCAATTAAGAAAGGTGGTAACAAATGGATTTTATCGTCAAATTAGCTTCCGGTTTCATGAACCTCTTCGCACTCGGCGGCGCGCAGTTCGTCAGCTGGGTCACAGGAATCATCCCCCAGGTCCTGATGCTGCTCGTTCTGATGAACGCCATCATCGCCCTGGCCGGTGAAGAATCCGTCGGAAAGATCGCAAAGGTCTGTGCGGGCAACCCCATTCTCCGTTACGCGGTACTTCCCTTTATCTCCGCATTCATGCTGGGCAACCCTGTAGCGCTTTCCATCGGCAGATTCATGCCTGAGTTCTACAAGCGCGCCTTCTACGCTTCCGTAACTTATCACTGCCATACCAACAACGGTATTTTCCCTCACATCAATGCCGGTGAGCTCTTCGTATGGCTGGGCATCGCAAACGGTGTCACTGCTCTGGGACTTGACGTAACACCCCTGGCAGTCCGTTACCTTCTGGTCGGTCTTGTCGCCAACTTCATCTCCGGCTGGGTCACAGAATTCACGACCATTTACGTTGAGAAGCAGCAGGGCGTGAAGCTGAACAGAAGCTTCACCAAAGAAGAAGCATAAATAAGACAGTTACATCCTGTCGGGATTGAAGATCAGTCTACATTGATATTCATAATTGTTTGGTAAATAAAACATCAGATTGAAAATCCGGTAGAGATCCGGTTGAAAGGAAAACAGAATGGCAGAATTAAGAGCAATCCGTATCGAGAGAGGTCCCAGTGGTTTTGGCGGTCCTTTAACAATCGTTCCTACAGAGAAGAGAAACAAAGTCATGTTCATCACCGGCGGCGGCGCGGAGCCCGAGTGCCTGGCCAAGATCGTAGAACTGTCCGGTATGACACCTGTAAACGGCTTCAAGACCTCCTGCCCGGAAGACGAGCTGGCAATGGTCATCGTTGACTGCGGCGGCACACTTCGCTGCGGCCTGTATCCCAAGAAGGGAATCCCGACCGCCAACGTAATGCCCACCGGCAAGTCCGGCCCCATGGCCCAGTACATCAAAGAAGACATTTATGTATCCGCAGTAGGCCCTAACCAGGTATCCCTGGCGGATCCCTCCGCAGCAGCCGCTGCCGCTGAAGCAGCAGAACCCGCAGCGGAAGAAGAAAAGAAGAGCGACGGCGTGAAGTACACCGGCGATCTGAGCATCTCCAAGACCCTGGCCCAGCAGGAAAAGAAGAGCTTCATTACTTCCCTCGGCCTCGGCGTAGGTAAAGTTGTCAATACCTTCTATCAGGCAGCCCGTGACGCGATCCAGACCTGTATCATCACCCTCCTTCCTTTCATGGCTTTCGTATCCATGCTGGTAGGTATCATCAATGGTTCCGGTATCGGTACAGTCTTCGCGAAACTGATGCAGCCTCTGGCAGGCAACATCGTAGGCCTCCTGATCCTCGGCATCATCTGCTCCATCCCCGGCCTGTCCGCTCTGCTCGGACCCGGCGCCGTTATCGCCCAGATCATCGGTACCCTGATCGGTGACCAGATCGCCCAGGGCAACGTTCCCCCGAGCCTGGCACTGCCTGCTCTGTTCGCCATCAACTGCCAGGGCGCCTGTGACTTCATCCCCGTAGGTCTCGGCCTCGCGGAAGCAGAGCCCGAAACCATCGAGGTCGGTGTCCTGTCCGTCATGTACTCCCGTTTCCTGACCGGCTGGATCCGTGTCCTGATCGCCTACTTCGCCAGCTTCGGCCTCTATTGATTGAATCCATAACGACCACCGCCGTCCTTCATGGCAGCAGCCATGGAGGGCGGTACAGATTAAAGAAATCCAGATCCATACACACAGCGGGCAGAATACCTCGCTTTGTCTCAGCATTCAGAATCAAAAAGCAGCATAGAGAACTGAACCATAGAGAAAAGTAATACAGAATAAAATACAGAAGACACACATTGCCGGTTCGTGTACGGCAAGGGGAGGAATACAATGAAAGTTATTTACAGAAACCAGGTCAAGGCAACCGGCAGCAGCGTGGATGAGTTCAAAGGATCCGGCATGTTCATTATCTTCGGCGATAACGCCCCCGAAGAGCTCAGGGATTACTGCTATTCCGTAAACATCAATCCGATCAATGGCGAGTTGAAGGCAGGACAGTTCCTGATCATTGATGACCAGGCCTATGAAATCACCTGTGTCGGCCCGGAGGCGCCCGTAACACTGGCAGGCCTCGGACATATGACCGTCAGCTTCACCGGACTGACTGAACCCGAGATGCTGGGAACCCTGTATGTAAAACTGGCACCCGGACAGACCGAGCCCGATATGGGGATCGGCACCATGTTCCTGGTAGTGGAGCCCTGATCCATCGGTTCCACCGGCGGAAATACAGCCTGCCCCGGATGATCCCGGTCCTGCGGCCTGACCGGCAGGACCGGGATTAATTTAATGTTATGGATTATTATTGAAGGAATACCTTTTCCGGAAGTATTTCTTTGGATTTTTATTACTGAAATTGTTGTTTTGTGTTTTGAAATATTGATTCGTAATTATTGACTGGAAATATTTATTGGAACTACTATCGGGAATCATATCGAAAAGTATTATTATCAATATTTGTGGATTATTAATCCGAAAAGTCCGTAATTGTAATTTCCGTTCAGCTGGAAAAATATGGCATTAATGACAGGAATGTTTTTCGTTAGAATGCTTACAGGTTTGTGTAACTATTTGAAAAGGGGCGGGATGATTTATGAAGAGTTTATTCAGCGATAACCGGGCAGCCAATATTCTGCAGGCGTTCCGGCGGAATTCAGTACTGAGAGTAAGCGCGCTGGCGCAGAAATTCGGCGTCAGTGAACGAACGATCCGTAATGATATCAAACAGCTGAATACAGATCTTGAAGGTAGTGCAGTAATCACCGGAGAACAGGGCAAATACAGTCTCCGGGTCTATGATAATGATCAGTTCCGGATCCGTTATGTCAGGATCAGTGAAACGGACGGTATGTTCAACACACCGCAGAACCGGATGGATTATGTGTTCGGCCAGCTGATGCGTTCCCCGGAACCGCTGCTGACAGACGAACTGGCTTATGAAATGAATATAGGCAGGACGACACTGATCGGTGATCTGAAAAAGCTGCGTTCCGATATATCCTCCTACGGGCTTACGGTAGTAGGTAAGACCAGCAAGGGGCTGCTTCTGCACGGGAATGAATTTGATATCCGCAGATATGTGCTGGAGAATAATTATGAGGCGATCTACCGGGATTACCCTTTGGACCGGGAGATTTCTGACATGCTGGAGGAAGCGGGAAGGAAGTCTTCTCTCAGCAAAAATGTCAAAAAGCAGTTCCGCCAGTACATAACGATTACCCTGGACCGATTCCTGACAGGACATTTTATCGGGAGGCTGCCGGAGAAATACTATAATCTGACAGCCAGAAAAGAGTTTTCCGATGTTGACAGCCTGATGAACAGGATCGGCGTAAGCCTGCACACGGAAATCCCGGTAGAAGAAAAACTCTTTATCTTCATGCCCATTATCGGGATGCGGACACCGGCGGATCTGGGCAGCATGTACGCCATTGAACTGGATGAGAGGGTCCAGCCTATTATCAGGAAAATTTTTGACGAAATCCAGAACAGACTGGATATTGCCGTGGATATGGAACGCTTTTCCGAGGAGTTCCAGTATCATATGATGTTCATGCTCAACCGTCTCCGTTTCCGGGTGCGGCTGGATACCGATTACATGGATGATGAGATCCGCCATAAGTTCCCTCTGGCATACCAGATGGCGGGGATTGCGGCGGAAGTCATCTCGGAAGCTGCCGGCCTGACGGTACCGGAGGAGGAAAGGATCCTGCTGACCACCTATTTCGGTGTATATCTGGCGGAAAGCAATATGAACCAGTTCCGGGAATTCCGTGTGGCGGTCGTCAGCAGCTCCGGCAGGATTTCCAGCCGTCTGATCATGGTCCAGCTGCGCAAGATCCTGGACCGCGGTGTTGAGATCGATATGTACAGCGGGGATGCCGTAGATGAGGAACTGCTGGATTCCTACAGCATAGTACTGACGACGGAGGAACTGTCTGTCCCCTGCAGCCGTCCGGTCATCCGGATCCGGGAAATCTTTAATGAGCAGGAACTGCGCCACAAGATTGAGAAAGCCAAATACTGGGACAAGATCGATGTCCCCATGATGGATAACAACTGGTTCATTATGGCAGGACTGCTGGACGAAAGCCGCTTCTTTGTCCTGGATCAGGCCGCGTCCTATGAAGAGGGAATCGCCATCATGGCGGATTCGCTGGCGGCCAGCGGCCAGGTCGATATGGAATTCGGAAAGCGCCTGGCGGAGAGAGAAGCCAGGGGCCCCATGGTATTCGACCACCAGGTAGCCATTCCCCATCATGTGCAGTACGCGGCGGACAAGCTGATTCTGGCAATCGGCGTATTTCCACGGCCGGTACAGCAGAAGGGCAGGGAGGTCAGTGTCGTCTTTATGATGGGCCTGCCGGAAGTGGATGACGCCAATGACAGCCTGCTGATCCGGGTCTATGATGAGATCATCAGTATAACCCATGATTCGGAGCTGCTGCAGAAGATTGCGGAAGCGGATTCCTTCCAGACACTGCTGAACGTACTTTATAAAGAAGCAACTTAATAAAGAAGCAGCTTAATAAAGAAGCAGCTTAATAAAGAAGCAGCTTAAGATCCGGATCCTCTCCGCGGCAGAAAGCGGTACAGAGAACCGGCCTCCGTTTATGATAAGCAGCCGCGCGGCCTTCCAAGAGGTCAGCGCGGTTTCTTTCCGCACAGATACTAAAAACTTTTATAAAATACT
>JAFOJB010000592.1 GCA_017420455.1 Blautia sp. | reverse complement strand
TCATAGTCGGAATCGGGGATTTCGAGGGTGAGGAGGAGATCGATCTTCACGGGATGTATCTCACCTCCGGCCTGATCGACGCCCATCTTCATCTGGAATCCACTCTGGTAAATCCCCAGGTTCTGATTTCTCTCGCAGCCAGCCATGGCACGACCACCTTTATGGTAGATCCCCACGAAGCTGCCAATGTCTCCGGCACAGAAGGCGTGGATTATCTCCTGGAGCAGACGAAAAACTCCCCCGCCCATGTCTATATCATGATGGCCTCCTGCGTTCCTGCCACAGCCATGGAGGACAGCGGAGCCGTTCTCACTGCCAGGGAGATGGAGCCTTACCTCTCCAACCGCAGAGTTCTGGGCCTGGGAGAGGTCATGGACTGTATGGCCGTCATCAACGGAGACCCTTCCATGAATGAAAAGCTGGAGCTGTTTGACGGAAAGGTCAAGGATGGACATGCTCCGGGGCTTACGGACGAAGAGCTTGCAGCCTATGTTCTGGCAGGCGTCACCACAGACCACGAAGCCACCTCTTATGAATATGCACTGAGGGAACGCTCCATGGGAATGATCGTGCATATCCGGGAGGGAAGCGCCGCCAGGAACCTGGAGAATATCATCCGGGGGATCGTGGAGCATAATACCAACACAGAGGGCTTCTGCTTCTGCACCGACGACAAGCATATCGAGGATATCTACAAGGAAGGCCATATCGACCACAATGTCCGTAAGGCCGTCAGCATGGGCATCAATCCCATATCCGCCATCAAGATGGCCACCATACAGCCCGCCAGATGCTATGGGCTGCGCCGGACAGGCGCCGTAACTCCCGGGTACGATGCGGATCTGGTGGTGTGGGATACCCTGAAGGATTTTAACGCCCAGATGGTCTTTTATAACGGTGAAATGATCTATGATGCCCGTAAAACTGAAGATGGAAAAGAATCCCCGGTAAACCAGCGCCTGAAGGTGCAGCCGGCTGTCTGCCCGCCGGAGCTGATGGATACTGTACACCTGGCTCCTCTGGATCCCGTAAAGCTTCTCCTTCCTGTCTTCGGGTCTGCCAGCGACGACGATGGCCTGTTTCCTGCCATCCGTATGATCCCCGGGGAGATCGTGACGAAAAAGGAGATGGTCCGGCTTCCGGGCGAAACCTTCTTCACCCCCGACGGCAATATCAACAAGATCGCGGTCTTTGAACGCCATCACGCTACCGGAAAGGTTGGTGTGGGAGCTGTCACAGGATTTCCCATCCGGGGAGGCGCCATCGCCTCCAGTGTCTCCCACGACAGCCACAACATCATTGTCATCGGAGATAACGATGAGGATATCCTTCTGGCCGTCAGGGAACTGGAGCGCGCCCACGGCGGTTATACCATCATCTCAGATGGCAAGGTCTACGATACCCTGGAACTGCCGGTCATGGGCCTGATCTCTGACAAGAGCCTTGCCCACGTCAATAAAAAAATGCAGAAGCTCATCAAAAAAGCGCACCGGATGGGGGTTCCGGATGGAATGGATCCCTTCATCACCCTCTCCTTCATGGCCCTGCCTGTCATCCCGGAGATCCGCTGTACTCCCAGAGGCATCTACGATGTTGTAAATGGTATTTTTCTTTCAAGTGCTGCTCATCCACCGTTTCCTTCATAAGGATGAAAGTGTAAGGATAGGGATTGATTTACTATGAAATTATCTGATCTTTTCAAACCTGTGGATATGACCACTGGTACCCCGGTAAAACAGATCGTCGTTTTCACCCTGCCGATGCTGCTTGGGAATATCGCCCAGCAGCTGTACAATACGGTAGACAGTATCATTGTAGGAAGGTTCGTAGGCGACAATGCCCTGGCTGCTGTCGGCAGCGCAGGGCCTCTGGTCAACCTGATGCTGGTCCTTTTTATCGGGATCTCCGTCGGAGCCAGTATTATGGTTTCCCAGTTTTTCGGAGCGAGAAAGCGTGATGACCTGTCCAGATGCATTGCCTGCTGTATTACCCTCACCGGTATAGCCAGCCTGTTCATCATGGTCGTCGGGCCGATCATCTCTCTGCCTCTCCTCCGGCTTCTGGGTACGCCGGAGAGTATTATTTACTGGTGCAGGAATTATCTCATCATCCTGTTTCTGGGGATGGGCGGTATCGGGTTCTACAATATCCTGAGCGGTATCCTGCGCGGACTGGGGGATTCTGTTTCCCCGCTGATCTATCTGCTGATCGCGACCCTCCTGAATATTGTCCTGGATTATACCTTTGTAGCTCATCTGGGTCTTGGCGTCCCCGGTGTTGCTCTGGCGACCATTATCGCCCAGTTTCTTTCCGCAGGGCTCTGCATGTGGAAGCTCTCCAGAATGTCAGATGTCTTTGACCTGAAAAAAGAATACCTCCGTCCGGAAAAGAGATACGCCATGGGACTGGTGAAGCTCGGTCTTCCCTCCGGCATCACGCAGGCTATCATGTCCATGTCCATGATCGTGGTGCAGTCCCTCACCAACAGCTTCGGTGAGCAGTTCATCGCCGCCAACGTCATCGTCATGCGTATCGACGGCTTCGTCATGCTCCCGGCCTTCTCCTTCGGCAGCGCCATGACTACCTATGCCGGACAGAATATCGGAGCCGGCAGGATGGACCGGGTCACCAAAGGAGCCCGTGAGGGGACTCTTGTCGCCATGGGCGTCTCCGCGATTCTTACGGTACTTATCCTTCTGTTTGGCAGACACCTGATGGGGATCTTCACCTCTACGAAGGAGCTGATCGACCTGAGTTATCACATGATGCAGATCCTGAGCGTGGGATACATCGCCATGGAAGTCACGCAATGTCTTTCCGGAATCATGAGGGGAGCAGGGGATACGGTAACTCCCATGTGGATTTCCATCTGCTCTTCCATTGCTCTGCGTATCCCCATGGCATACCTCTTCGTGCATCTGACCAAAACACCGGAGCTTCCTCAGGGGAACTGCGCCATGATGTTTGTCTCCCTTGTCTGCACCTGGTGCATCGGCGCCACCGTCACTTTCCTCGTATATATGCGGGGAGGATGGAAAAACAAATCGATCGTAGGCGGCTGACAGCCCTCTGTAAAGCACAGAAAACAAAAAAGAAAGCCCTCTCTTCTAATGTGCGAAGAGCGGGTTTTCTTTTTTTGTCTTTATGGATCAGATGGTCTGTACCTGTCGGCGTACACAAGTGCCGCGGTCATCATCAGCGTTCCGCACACGGCGAATATCTGTACCAGAGCCAGCGCCGTCCGCACGCCTGCGGCGTCGATCAGCCAGCCGCCCAGCACAGTGGCAATGAGACTGCCCAGTGTTGTGACCGTGCCAGCCAGAGTCACGCCCCGCAGAAGGTGGACCAGCGGCAGCATCCGGCGCATGTAATACATCATACCCGGTACATAGACCGCGCAGCTGAAAAAATTCAGCAGCTGCACGGCATACAGCGCCCCGGTACTGCCGGCAAAGAATGTCAGGACATCCTTCAGAAGCCAGAACCAGATAGACGCCAGGTAGATGCGCAGACCTCTGCCCTGCGCGCCAAAATGCGCGAACAGCAGCATGGCGGGCAGCTCGGTCATGGCGCTCAGCGTAATGGCCGTACCCAGGCTGGCACTGCTGCCGCCGATGCTGAGAAGGATCTGCAGAAGGAAGTTGTCTATAAAGGAATACGTCAGGAACATGCAGCCCGCTCCCAGCAAAAACAGTATGAGTGTGGGCTGTTCTTTTAATATTCCGGTATAGGAAGCCCCAGGGCCTTTCTCCCTGGTTCCGGCTGTCATGAGCGGCGCGGTCCTGGCGGTCAGCAGCGCCAGAATCAGCGCCAGTGTGACCGTGCCGTATACAGCGGGAAGGATACCGGGAGAAAAGCTGGCCAGCACCCGTCCCATCAGGAACGAGGACAACGCATAGGCCGCAGAACCCACTCCACGGGCCAGACCAAAGTTCACCGGCTTTCCTTCCGTTTCAAAGCTCTGATGCAGCGCATTGACCGAAGGCTGCATCATCGACTGAATGGTGAACATCACTGCCAGCGCACCAGCCAGCAGCCCCTTTCCCAGAGGCAGCAGCATTACACAGAGCGACAGGATCAGCACGGGAATATAAGTGCAGGCGACAGCCCGGTTCAGCCAGCGTACCCTGCGG
>JAFOJB010000591.1 GCA_017420455.1 Blautia sp. | reverse complement strand
GACTTGAATCCCTCTCAAAAACGGGCGGTCGCCCACCTGTCGGGACCCATGATGGTCCTGGCAGGCCCCGGTTCGGGGAAAACTTCCGTGATCGTAAACAGAATTGCATATCTGATCCAGAAAGGGGTGCCGCCGGAAGGAATTCTGGTGGTAACCTTTTCGCGTGCTGCCGCGGCGGAGATGAAGATACGCTTCCTGAAAGGGCAGGGAATCAGGAACAGTCCTGTGACCTTCGGGACATTCCACGGGATCTTTTACGGGATCCTGAAGCATGCCTATTCCCTGGGACCGGAGAATATCCTTTCGGAGAAAGAAAAGTACCAGATCCTGCAGGAGCTGGCGCAGAACGCCGCTCCATCACTGGCGCAGGAAGGAGATTTCCTGGAGGAGGTTTCCCGGGAGATCAGCGTGGTGAAGGGAGGCCGGATCAAAATCGCCAACTATTATTCCAGCTGCTGCCCGGACGAGGTTTTCCGCCAGATCTGTATCGGATATGGAAAAATACTCCGCGAGAGACGGAAGCTGGATTTCGACGATATGCTTCTGTTCTGCTATGAGCTTTTCGTGAAAAGAAAGGACATCCTGGAAAAATGGCAGCAGCGTTTTCCCTATATCCTGGTGGACGAATTCCAGGATATCAGTCCGCTGCAGTATGATACGCTGCGTCTCCTGGCAGAACCCCGGAACAACCTGTTCATTGTAGGGGACGACGACCAGTCCATCTATCATTTCCGGGGAGCCCGGCCGGAGATCATGCTCCATTTTCCCAAAGATTACCCGGAAGCCGCCAGGGTGCTTCTGGATATCAATTACCGCTGTACCGGGAATGTCCTGGAGGCAGGACTCCGGCTGATCGCCCATAATCAGAAACGTTATCCCAAAAAGCTGTCCACACCCAATCCTCCGGGCGAAAAGGTAGAGAGCCTGGTCTTTGAGAATCCCCCGGAGCAGTACCGCTTCCTGGCAGAGCTTTTTCAGAAGGACAGTAAAGAAGGCAGAAATCTTTCCGATTCGGCAGTCCTTTTCCGGACAAATCAGGAGGCGGAGGGGCTGATCCGGGTGCTGATGGAATATCAGGTTCCGTTCACCATCAGAGAACAGATCCCGAATATCTTTCACCACTTTATCTGCCAGGATCTGATGGCCTATCTGCGGCTTGCCTCCGGCAATCTCTCCAGAAAAGACTTTATCCGGATCATGAACCGTCCCAACCGGTATATTTCCAGGGAGGCCATGCAGCAGGCCGGCCCTGTGGTCACGCGGGAAGCGCTGCTTTCTTTCTATGAAGGAAAGGACTGGATGGAGGACCGGATCACAACTTTGTTTACTCATCTCCATATCATCTCCACCCTGCCCCCTTATGCGGCGGTCAATTTTATCCGTAAAGGGGTCGGCTATGAGGAGTTCCTGCAGGAATATGCTGCCGCCCGGAATATCCGTCCGGAGGAGATGACGGAGATTCTGGACCAGATTCATGAGAGCGCCAGGGGCAGAAAAACCCTGGCAGAATGGGAACAGGCCATCGAGGAATATACAAGGCAGCTGGAAAAACAGGCTGCCGTTCAGGAAACAAAGACAGACGGAGTGGTGCTTTCCACACTGCACAGAGTCAAGGGCCTGGAGTACGGCAGAGTATATATCGTCAATGTGAATGAAGGAACCATTCCCTATCGGAAGGCTGTTCTGCCGGACGCACTGGAGGAGGAGAGAAGATTATTCTATGTCGGTATCACCAGGGCTTCCGAAAAACTGACGCTTCTTCATGTCAGGAAGCAGTTTGAAAAAATCAGGGAGCCATCCCGGTTCCTCCGGGAAATCCTGGATTGAACCAAAGTACAAGGAGAGAAGATTATGCATAAAGGAGTTATCTATTTTACGGAGATCAATGAGCAGAAAAGAACCGGAAATCCAGGGCATATTGCCGGACAGAAGCTTCTGAAATACGCTCTTTGGGAGGAATATCAGATCGACCTCGGCAAAGAGGAAACGGCACTGGGAGAATACGGGAAACCATACCTGAAAAACAGGCCGGATATCCATTTTAATATCACGCATTCCGGGAAATACGCGGCCTGTATTCTGGCGGATCAGGAGGTCGGGATCGATATCCAGAAGCATGAGGACAGGAATATGCTGGGGATTCTCCGGCTGGTGGTTCCGGAAAAAATGATCCGGGAGATCCTGGATGGTCCGGATCCGGAGAAGGCCTTCTATGTGCAGTGGGTTCTCCGGGAGGCGTATATCAAGTGGACGGGAGAGGGACTCCAGAAGGACATGCGGACGATTCCCATGGAACAGGGAACCAGCCTTCTGCTGGACCTCGAGGACGGCTACAGCGGTGCAGTCTGGTCTGAGAAACCCATGGAAATTGAATGGAAGCATACCCCGCTGAATCTTCTTGACAGCGATGCTTCTTCTATAATATGATACACATGCGCATGGTTCCTGTGCGGTTAAGAAAAAGCACGGCGGGGATCTGCGCGATATTTCAAACTTCAGGATCGAGACAGTTATTTCCGGATCGATCCTTACGAGATCAGGAGGACAGTTGTGTCATCATATACCAAAGAGATAGAAAAAAGAAGAACCTTTGCCATCATTTCGCATCCGGACGCCGGAAAGACCACACTGACGGAGAAATTCCTGCTGTACGGCGGCGCCATTAACCTGGCAGGTTCCGTAAAGGGAAAGGCAACCGCCAGACATGCCGTTTCGGACTGGATGGAGATCGAGAAGGAGAGAGGTATCTCCGTTACATCCTCTGTACTGCAGTTCCATTATGGCGGCTTCTGCATCAATATCCTGGATACTCCGGGACATCAGGACTTTTCCGAGGATACCTACCG
>JAFOJB010000590.1 GCA_017420455.1 Blautia sp. | reverse complement strand
AATCCAAATCTGACTGCGTTGTTGTCAGTCAGCGATGCCCGCATCGCTTCCTTCCGCCGCCTTGCAGATTTGAATTTGTTCTGCGCAGCTTTCGGAAGTTATTTGTGTACAGTGCCTAACCTTTACATCTGGCGCGTCTAAATTCGCCCAGGCTGCGTTGGTCTCGCCTTCCGGCTCGGTCATGCGCTAAACGCGTGCCACTGGCACGCAGCGCCGTCAATCGTCGATGCCCGTCTTTCTCATTCCTCCGAACATCCCGGGTAACTCAGGCTCTGCCATCGGAGCCAAAGAGGCGGATTTTCTCTCTCACCACCGCTTTCATGGCTTCTGTTTCATAAGGGATCAGCTCCATCATGGTTCTGGCTCCAGCGCGGAGTCCTTCCTCGATCCCTGCTTTTCCGGCTTTATCCAGATCTGTAAAAATATTCACTTTACAGATGCCGCGGCGCGCAGCTTCCCGAAAATCGTCATCCGACAATCCGCTCCCGCCATGCAGCACCAGGGGCAGGCCGGTCTCCCTGGAAATCGTGGAAATCCTTTCAAAATCCAGCTTCGGAGGAAATTTGTAATCCCCATGGGCATTGCCCACAGCAACTGCCAGTGCATCCACATTGGTTTTCTGCACAAAGTCCACTGCCACTGCGGGATCGGTGAAGAAATCGGAGGGATTCTCCAGCTTCCCGGCTCCTTCATTGTCGCCAACATGCCCCAGTTCCCCTTCCACAGTTGCACCCATCGCGTGACAGATCCGGACCATCTGTGCAACCCGGGCTGCATTTTCCTCATAAGAGGCCGTAGAACAATCATACATGACCGAACGGAATCCCAGTTTCAATGCTTCCATACACTTTTCAAATGTCAGTCCATGATCATAATGCACTGCCACGGGAACTCCCGCTTCCCTGGCCATGGGAATCAGATACTTCGCAACATGCTCCAGCGGCATGGCAGGAAGCAGAATCTCGGCTGTCCCCACCATAACCGGCGCATGCAGCTCCTCCGCCGTTTCGATCACAGCTCTGGCCATCTCCATATTGACAGCATTAAAAAACCCGATCGCGTAGCCTCCTCTTTGTGCGTCGGCCAGCATGTCCTTCATATTTACAAGCATCCCCATCTCTCCTTTCTTTTCATCGTCAATTTCGATACCGCTTCTTCTTTCCTCATCCCGTCGTTGTTTTCTGTTGGAGATTGTACCTTATCCGCGGAAAAAAAACAAGGCTCACCACGCTCAATTCAGATCCTGTATGAGGCAGGGTTCTCGCTGTCCAGGGACTGTAACCTTCTGGCAGTGAGTGAATCCCGGGAACGGACATCATAAGGCGGACGGGGGAAGAGCCGGCAGACGCCAAAACACATACGATCCCAGCCGGGGAGGTCAGTGCGTCCTCACCCGTCCGCTTTAAAGGACCGCACAGCAGCGTCC
The DNA here is from genome assembly GCA_017420455.1 of Blautia sp. Taxonomy (GTDB): domain Bacteria; phylum Bacillota; class Clostridia; order Lachnospirales; family Lachnospiraceae; genus Blautia_A. Next base: position 3,052 of record JAFOJB010000590.1, on the reverse strand, counting down.
CCCAATATCTCCCTATTTACATCTTCTCCCGGATTTCCTATAATAACCCTGTCAGATTGTGCGCCGCAGAACCCCATCTTTTCCAGGCAGTATATTCCTGACAAAGTACATTCCTGACACAACACAGTCTTTTCGAGCAGAACAAGGAGATGTTTATGGACAATTATTCGATTATAATCCCTTCTTATACAGTCGGTCCGGATTCCTACAAAGAGATCCCCCGATACTGCGCTCTGTACGGAACCAAAGCGGTAGTAATCGGGGGAAAAAAGGCCATGGCAGCCGCGAAGGACAAGCTTCTTCGGGCTGTCGAAGGCTCGCCCGTTCATATCTCCGGCTTCCTCTGGTACGGGGAAGAAGCTTCCTATGAAGCGGCTTCTGTTCTGGAAGCAGACAGCCGGGTTCAGGAAGCGGATATGATCTTCGCCGTGGGCGGAGGAAAAGCCATCGATACCGCCAAGCTCGCAGCGATCCATCTGGAAAAGCCGTTTTTTACCTTTCCTACCATCGCGTCCAACTGCGCGTCGGCTTCCTCGGTGGCCATCATATATCATCCGGACGGTTCCTTCCGGGAATTTGTTCATTACCTGGAAACCACCCGTCATATTTTCATCGACACGGATATTATCGCCCACGCCCCCTGGGAATACCTCTGGGCCGGAATCGGAGATACCTACGCGAAATATTATGAAGTGAGCATCTCCGCCAGGGGGGAAGAACTGGAGCATTACCTTGCCATGGGCGTACATATGAGCCGGATGTGCATGGAACCCCTGGTGCGGTACGGTGAAAAAGCCCTTCAGGATAATAAAGAGCAGATCCCCTCCTATGACCTGGAGCAGTGCGCCCTGGCCATCATCGTTACCACCGGCTGGGTCTCCATGCTGGTATCCCGCCGCCACAACATGCTCTACAACGGCGGCGTTGCCCATGCCCTGTTTTACAGCCTGTGCAGTCTTCCCGGATTCGACCGTACCCACATCCATGGTGTGGTGGTGGGCTTCGGTGTGCTGCTGCAGCTGATGATCGACGGAGACGAAGAGGAATGCCGGAAGCTGCGGGAGTTTAACCGCCGCATCGGCCTTCCCACCTCCTTCGAAGAAATCGGCGTGACCATGGCGGACCTGGAGAAAGTGGCAGACCGCCTGATTACGGATGAAGACGTAGAGCACTTCCCCTATCCCCTTACTGTCGAAATGATCATGGAGGCTGCCGGAAAACTTGAGCATCCGTAAAGACAAGAAAGACAAAGGGACGGTTCTTTTGTCTTTTCCAACGACGGATTCCATATCCTGTCAGGACGCCAGACTCCCTTAAACACATGCAGTCCCCAGCCGATGAGCTTTGAACAGCAGCCAGTTCAGGAGAAGACAAAAAAAACACCCCTTGTCTTTCCAGGAGAAGACAAAAGAACCGTCCCTCTGTCTTGCGTCCCCTTGTCTTCAGTCGGTGATCTCCCAGGCACTGTCCGGATAGTATTTCTTCAGCTCCTCCCTCTGCTGTGGGTTTGCCAGCACCGTCTTCAGGTTATACAGCTCCTGAAGTCCTTCATAGGATCCGCATTCGGATTCATAGATTCCCAGGAGCGTCAGCCCTTTCATCTCTGAAAGGCATTCCAGCGATTCCAGGCGGACTCCCTTCAGATCCAGCCGCCGCATATTCGGGAAGGAGAGCGGCGGCTGTGCTGTGACCGTTTCTTCTCCGTCTGTTCTGGTATAGACAAGGCGTTCCAGAGAAGGCAGCACTTCCAGGTCCCGCAGCCGCACCTGCCAGGTATGCGTCACCTCCAGATCCTGAAGCCGTATTTCAGACAAGGTAGAAAGAAGTCCGGGATAAAGCTTGCTCAGCGTCAGCTTTTTCAGTTCCGAAAACCCGGCAAGAACCTCTTCGTCCTCAAAGGTTACATCCGCCAGATTCAAGGTCCGTAAGCGAAGGGACGAAAGCGGAGCAAGGCGCGTGATCCCCGTGCCTGAAATACAGAGCTCCTCCAGATTTTTCAGGGTAGAAATCCCATCCGCGTCCTCAATGGGAAGACATGCGACGTTCAGTCTGGTAAGGGAGGTTTTCCCGAAAACAGGCGAAAGATCGGTCAGGGGGTTATACCCGATGCCGACGCCGGTAAGCGGAAGATCCGCAAGGACAGAGATATCCGTGATCTCCTGCCGGTACAGAAAAACCTCCTTCAGATTCGGAAGCAGCAGAAGATCGGAAAGATCCCGGATTCCTCCGTTTTCCAGATACAGAGCACAATCCTGCAGCTTCGCGCTGTATGGAAAAACAAATTCTCCCAGGAACCAGAATTCGTCTTCTCTCTGATAGATCTGTCTGCCGAAGATATGGAGCGATGTCACCTCCGCCAGTGCTTCCCTGGTCAGAAGCCCCTCCTCCAGGCCAAGCTGCGCGCGGATGGCCGCCTCGATGAGAGGCTCCCGGAAAGACACTGTTTCCGCTGTTTCCTCCGGCTGATTTTTCCGGCTTCCCATATATTCCCAGGCCAGGACAGGCACCAGGAGCAGAAAAACCGCGGCGAAAAAAAAGACAGGCCGGAGTTTCTCCGCTCTTTTTCCGGACAACGGCCTTTTCCCGGCCAGCAAAAGCGCGCGATACATTTGTTTCGCCGACGAATACCTCCTGTCCGGATCGAACCTGGCGGCTTTCCGGATGATGCGCCGAAGATCCGCGTCGATCTCTTCATCTGCTTCTTCTGTACTTTCCTGCGTGAGACAGTATCGAAGAAGCACTCCGACCGCAAAAATATCGCTTCTCTCATCTGTCTCGCGAAATCCGTACTGTTCCGGCGGCGCGTACTGGCTGGTTCCCATGAGCAGAGTATCCGCCGTATTGCTTTGCCTCTTAATGCGGGAGATATCAAAATCGATGAGGTGGATCTTTCCATCCTCCCCCAGGATCACATTCTGCGGCTTGATATCCCGGTGGATGATGGGCGGGGAAAGACTGTGCAGAAAGGATAACTGTTCCAGAACGCCCAGCGTAAAACGGATCGCGTTTTTCCTGTCAATCCCCGGGGAGGCCATCTCGGATTCCACATATT
>JAFOJB010000589.1 GCA_017420455.1 Blautia sp. | reverse complement strand
GGAAAAGCTGAAGGAATACGGAGCAGATACAGAGCAGGGGCTCGGCCGGTGCGTAAATAACGAATCTTTTTATCTGAGAATGGTAAATATGGGACTTAACGATGCTAATTTCGACAAGCTGAAGAATGCGGTAAATTCCGGCGATGTGAAGGAAGCATTTGAAGCTGCGCATGCGCTCAAGGGTGTGATCGGCAACCTGGCACTGACGCCGATCTATACGCCGCTCAGCAAACTGACAGAGCTTCTGCGCGGGAAGGATGAAATGTCCGATGCGAATGATCTGCTTGCGCAGGTCATGGAGCAGCTGGAAAAAGCCCGCATGCTGAATGATTAAGGATATGACCGGAGTATCTGGCTTTCGGTTTTTCCTGACAGGAGGTCCTATAATATGCCAAACAGCCAGTTGAAATTTCAAACCGCGAATATGAAGCGGCGTATATTGATTGTCGAGGATGAACCGGTAAACCAGGAGATGCTGCGGTTTATGCTGGAGGAGAGCTATGAGCTGTTCATGGCCGGGACAGGGAAGGAAGCTCTGGAGATGTTCTTTTCCGAAAGTGACGCTTTCAGCCTGATCCTGCTGGATCTCAATCTGCCGGATATGCATGGGCTCGATGTACTGCGGCAGATAAAGGCGGATCCTCAGACTTCCCGGGTTCCGGTCATTGTCATGACGGCGGAAAAGAACGCAGAGGTGGAAAGCCTTACCATCGGCGCAATCGACTTTATCCCCAAGCCATATCCGCAGCCGAAGGTGGTGCTCGCCCGGGTTCTGCGTACCATTGAGTTGTCGGAGGACCAGGACCTTATCCGTTCCACAGAACGTGATACTCTGACCGGACTTTACAACCGCGAATATTTCTATCGCTACGTTGCGCAGTTCGATGTATATCACAAGGATCTGCCTGCCGATGCCATCGTACTGGATATCAACCACTTCCATATGATCAACGAGCGATACGGAAAAGCCTATGGCGACGATGTCCTGCGGCGTATCGGGGAGAAGCTCCGGGATATTGTCAGGGAGGACGGCGGGATCGTCTGCCGCCGGGAAGCGGATACCTTCCTGGTTTATTGTCCGCACAGAGAGGATTACGCAGTTTTCCTGGAAAACGCGTCTGTCACGTTGAGCAGGAAAGGAAGAAACGAATCCCGTATCCGGCTGCGTATGGGTGTGTATTCTGATGTGGATAAAACCATAGATATCGAGCGCCGGTTTGATCGCGCCAAGCTGGCCGCCGATACCGTAAAAAACAGCTTTACCAGGACGATCGGAATCTATGATAAGACGCTGCATGAATCGGAGATCTTTGCCGAACAGCTGATCGAGGACTTCCCGGCTTCGATCGAGGAAAAGAGGTTCAAGGTCTTCTTCCAGCCGAAATTCGATATCCGTCCGGAGAAGCCGGTACTTTGCAGCGCAGAGGCACTGGTCCGCTGGAATCATCCGGAGCTGGGTATGGTGAGTCCGGGAATCTTCATTCCGCTGTTTGAAAAGAATGGTCTTGTTCAGGAACTGGATGAATATGTCTGGCGTGAAACCGCAGCCCAGGTACGCGACTGGAAAGAAAGGCTGGGAATATCCCTCCCTGTTTCTGTCAATGTCTCCCGCATCGACATGGATGATCCCTACCTGATCGAAAAGATGGACGGGATCGTGAAGGAAAACGGCCTGGATTACAAAGAACTGCTGCTGGAGATCACAGAGTCTGCCTATACGGAGGATTCTGAACAGATCGTGGAAAAGGTCGAGAAGCTTCGGTCCATGGGATTCCGGATCGAAATGGACGATTTCGGCTCCGGATATTCCTCTCTGAACATGATCTCCTCTCTGCCCATCGACGCTCTGAAGCTGGATATGCAGTTTATCCGCAACGCCTTCAAGGAACGGAAGGACACGCGCCTTCTGGGGATTGTGATCCAGCTGGCGGATGCTCTGGAGGCTCCGACGATTGCCGAGGGCGTTGAGACGGAAGAACAGCTGCTGACGCTCAGGACCATGGGCTGTGATATTGTGCAGGGATACTATTTTTCAAAGCCGCTCCCGGCAGACGAATTTGAAGCATTTCTTGTGAAAAAGAAAGAACAGGAAGAGAAATCCTTCAAAGAAAAGGAATCAAAAGAGAAAGAATCAGAAGAGAAAGAATCAGAAGAGGGAGAATCATAAGAATATTGCAGGGGCTGTGAAAAAGGTAAGCGCTTTTTCACAGCCCCTGCTGCATGGAGAAGGCGTCCTCCGGAAAAGATCTGCTTTATCCGCTCTTTTCCGGAGTAGGACGCCGGTTCTTTTTATTCAGATACAGTACTTTATCGGCTTCCTGGATCAGGTCCGTGATCGTAACCTGGGAGGTAACAAAGGAGATGATGCCGAGGGAAGCCTCCACATAATACGGCTTGCCGCTGACAGCATTGAAATCCTCAAAATCCTTCTGAATCCTGGCATAGATCTCCTCTGCCGGAAGAGGCTCGTCCGGTATGATCATTGCCAGGAATTCATCCCCGCCGATTCTGCCGGTGATACCATTATTTCCTGCCAGACTCTGCAGAATGGAGGCGCATTCTTTCAGGGCGAAATCTCCTTCCAGATGCCCGAACGTATCGTTGATCTCTTTCAGATGATCCAGATCCATCACCATCAGCACAGCTTCTCTCCCGGGCTTCATATGGAAAAGGTGCAGAGCGTTCTCCATGAAGCCCCTGCGGTTCAGGCACCCGGTGAGGGAATCATACTCTGAGAGGAAGTTGAGGATCTCGTTCTTTTCATTGATTTCCGCCACCAGTTTTTCCAGCTCCGTCTGGGTATTCTCCTTTACCTTTGAGATGTGCTGGTATCTCATGGCATTTCCGACCTGCGTGCTGATCAGGTACGAAAGGGCCAGCTGGGACAATTCGATTTCCGCTACCAGGATCCCATACTGGAGTTCCCCGGAAAAAAGGCAGAAAACACAGTAATTGCCGGTTTCGCCGTTCTGTCTGTCCAGAGAGATGCTTCCGGCCCGGAAGACCGGACGGTCCTCCGGAGAATAAGAAAGCAGTTCCCCTTCTGTAAAAGAAGCGGCGAGAAGCATCTCCTCCGGACAAGTCCATTCCTCTGTGGGGAGATGCCGCACCGGCTCCCGGAACAGAAGCAGGAAGGAATTGGAAAGCCCGAGGGCCGCCAGCTTCTGCAGGGTATTGTTATAAAAGTATGCGTCGTCATGCAGATGGTTCAGAAGATCCGTGGTGATATTCGGGAGAAGCCAGGATTTCTGCTGAAAAACCAGGTATTCTTCCTCAATCTCCAGGAGGGTTTTTGCCGAGACCATCTGGTCCACTCCGCGCCAGAGGTCGATCAGGTTTTCGACGGCTTCGTCATAATGATCCGCCTTCTGAAAAAGTGCCGCCAGGCGTTTCCGGAGGTAATCCCCAAGGCTTGCGGACAAAGCGGGGGAAGAAAAGGAACGGATCAGATCTTTTTCAAAAAGCTGCTCCAGGCTGGCAAAGAATTCGGGATTGATCCTGGAGGAGGAAAGATCCATGGAAAGACATCTGAGGAGTGTCTCATACACCTTGCGCCGGGCTTTTTCTGTGGCTCCCGGATACAGGATACCTCCGGCGATTGCCCGGACGTAGTCCGGCAGAGAGGAAGGGAAGGAAACTTCTGCATTTCCCGCCGGGATGCCGGAGGCTGTCCTGCGGATTCCCCGGCATCCGCAGGATTCTCTCAGCTTCAGGATTCCGGGCATGATAAAGGGCTGTTGAGGAATTCCCTGACATAGCTTTACGGCCATGTAAAGAGCCGTTCTCCCCATGGAGCAGGAATCCTGCAGTACTGTGGTAAGAGGCGGGTCCTGGTAAACCGCGCTGGGAATATCGTCGAAGCCTGTGACGGCCACATCCTTTCCGACAACGATCCCCCGCTTTTCACACTCCCTGTAAACGGTTTTTGCCATCAGGTCATTGGCGCAGATGAGGGCATCATAGCCCGGATACAGATCCAGCAGCCGCCGCGCCTGTTCTTCCACGCACTCGCTGAAATCTCCATACTGAAGAAAGGCAGGGTCGAAAGAGAGACCGTATTTCTCCAGAGTATCCAGAAAGGCCCGGAAGCGGTTTTCTGAATCCGTGATACCGAAGGGGCCGGCCAGAAAGGCGAATCTTCGGTAACCATGCTCTACGATCAGATGCTCTACAAGTCTCTGCATGGAGAGATAGTTGTCCACGGTTACATAGGGGTATTTACCGGTATCGTCGGTTTCCTCCAGGAGAACGATGGGAACCTGGTCATAGCGGGACAGGAAAGCGTATTTGTCATTGATTTCCAGATAATTGGCCAGGTTGCCATAGAATACGACAAGGGCGTCCACCTGAAACAGGCGGGTATAATCATAAACGGTATTAAACTGGTAGTCGAAATCCTCATCCAGGTTCTCACCAAAATATGTTCTGTAATAATAACTGCTGTGAATACCGAGAAAAGAGACGAGGTTTACATCGTTTTCCTTTGCGGACTCCCAGATTCCTTCCATGAGTAATCTGGTATGCGGCGCGCTGGCATTTCCGACCATTACGCCGATGGTATATTTTTTTCGCATGGCTCTTCTCCCACCTTGATCATAAATGCTTTATGATAATATTATATCATGGGCGGTAAGATTTGGATAGTATCTGAATCGGATCGCGGGGATTTTTGGTATGGAAAGAAATCTTTATCTATGGTACAATAAAAAAACGACCATCAGATACTTGGAGGCAGGTATGGACCAGATACGATATGCCGGGCTTTCGGATATTCCGGAAATCTGCCGGATCATGACGGAGGCCTATGAAAATATGGAACATAAGGAATGGTATATTACGGATTCCAGGGAATACCTGGAGAGTCTCGTGGAGGAGCGCGGCTATATTCTGGTATATCTCTCGGACGGCATGATTGTGGGGTTTCTGAGTGTGCTGAAACCGGATGCAGAGGATGATAAGTACGCCAGGTTTGTGGAGGGAGCATCTCCCCGGAACAGCATGCATACAGAGTCCTGTGCGGTGGAGGCGGCATACCGGGGACGGGGGATTCAGCAGAAGCTGTTCAGGAGGGCGGAAGAGATCGAGCGCGCCGCCGGAACAAGGTTTCTCCTCTGTACCATACACCCGGACAATGCGTCCAGCCTGAAAAGCGCCCTGAAGGCCGGATATCAGGTGGCGGCAACCTCAGACTCCATTTATGGAGATGGAGAATACCTCCGCCATGTATGTGTGCGGAAGCTCTTTGAGGATGCAGAGCAGAATACCCCGCAGCAGGAGAGCATGAGAGATACGGACGCCGGGTATGTGTAAGGGCGTCCGTTTTATAGAACAGGTTATGGAAAACAGAAAGAAAAATCTGGTGATCGGCATACTGGCTCATGTGGATGCCGGAAAGACGACTCTTTCCGAGAGTATGCTGTATATCTGCGGAAAAATAAAAAAAGCCGGGAGGGTAGACCACGGGGATGCTTTCCTGGATACCTATCAGCTGGAAAAGGAGAGAGGGATTACCATCTTTTCCAAGCAGGCCATGCTGGAAATCGGCGATACATGCGTTTCGCTTCTGGACACTCCTGGCCATGCGGATTTTTCAGCCGAGATGGAAAGGACGCTCCAGGTGCTGGACTATGCCATTCTGGTGATCAGCGGTGCGGATGGAGTGCAGGGACATACCCTGACGCTCTGGCGCCTTCTGGATAAATATCAGGTGCCGGTTTTTCTCTTTATCAACAAGATGGATCAGAACGGCACAGACAGGGAAAAGCTTCTGGCGGATATTACAGGGCGTCTGTCTGCCGGCTGCCTGGATTTTGATCCCGCAAGGGACCAGGAGGAATTCCAGGAGGAGCTCGCCATGGTTTCCGAGGAGCTTCTGGAGAAGTATACGGAGGAAGGAGAAATACCTCTTTCGGATATTCAGCGTTATATCCGGGAAAGACGCCTCTTTCCCTGCTTTTTCGGCTCCGCCCTGAAGCCCTTCGGGGTGGAGGAGTTTCTGAAGGGGCTGGAGACATATGCGGCGCCTTCTGCCTGGCAGGAGGAGTTCGGTGCCAGAGTATTTAAGATTGCCCGGGACGAGAAGGGAAACCGGCTCACCTATATGAAGGTTACCGGGGGGAAGCTTTCGGTAAAAATGTCCCTGCAGTACCGGAAGGCACCGGGAAACGGGGCAGACGGTTCCTCTGAAACAGAGGAACTGGTCCTGGAAGAGAAAACAGACCAGATCCGGATCTATTCCGGGTCGAAATATGAGGCTGTGCAGGAGGTTCTGCCGGGAATGGTATGTGCTGTGACGGGTCTTTCGGGAACCTTCCCCGGACAGGGGCTTGGAACAGAGCCGGATGGGGAGCTTCCCGTGCTGGAGCCGGTGCTGAATTACCGGATCATCCTTCCTGCCGGGACAGATCCTCATGTGATGCTTCGAAAGCTGTCGGAGCTTCAGGAGGAGGATCCGGCTCTTCACATCGAATGGGAGAGCGGCACCGGGGAAATCCATGCCATGCTGATGGGGGAGGTGCAGATCGAGGTGCTGAAGCGCCTGGTCTGGGACCGTTTTCATGTTGCAGTGGATTTCGGAGAGGGGCAGGTGGTCTATAAAGAGACCATCGCGTCGCCGGTAGAAGGAGTCGGACATTTTGAACCTCTGCGGCACTATGCGGAGGTGCATCTGCTGCTGGAGCCCGGGGAGCGGGGTACAGGCATTCAGCTGTTTACGGCCTGCTCCGAGGATATCCTGGACAGAAACTGGCAGAGACTGATCTTCACCCATCTGCTGGAAAAGGAGCACAAAGGGGTTCTGACCGGAGCTCCGGTGACGGATCTTCAGATCACGCTGCTGACCGGCAGGGCGCATATCAAGCATACAGAGGGCGGGGATTTCCGCCAGGCTACCTACAGGGCGCTGCGGCAGGGCCTGATGAAGGCCAGAAATATCCTTCTGGAGCCTTATTACGAATTTACCATGGAGCTTCCTGCCGATGCCCTGGGGCGGGCCATGACCGATATCCAGAAGATGCAGGGAAGCTTTCAGCCTCCGGAGCAGCAGGGGGATATCTGCACCTTAAAGGGGACGGCTCCCGTGTCGAAGATGAGGGGCTACCAGACCAGCTTCACGGCATATACCAGGGGAATGGGAAGGCTCTTCTGTTCTCTGGCAGGCTATCAGCCCTGCGCGGAGCAGGAAGAAGTTGTCCGGGGGATCGGCTACGATCCGGAGGCCGACCTGGACAATCCGACAGGCTCTGTATTCTGTGCCCATGGCGCCGGGTTTATCGTACCCTGGTACCAGGTGGAGGAGTATATGCACCTGGAAGGGATGGCCGGCAGAAAGCAGGGCGAGGAAACGGACAGTGAGAATGGTCCCTTCTATGGAGCAGACAGTTCTCCGCCCGGCGGGAATTTCCGTCCGGGAAGGGGGACAGAGCCTTCTTACGCGGACGAGGAGGAGCTTCTGAAGATCTTTGAGCGGACCTTCGGGCCGGTGAAGAGACAGCTTCCTCAGGAGCAGAAAAGGGTATTCCGGTCTGTCGCATATGAGGAATGGAAGCCCTCCAGAAAGAAAAAGCCGCAGAAAGAGTATCTTCTGGTAGATGGCTACAACATTATATTTGCCTGGGAAGAGCTGCGGGAGCTGTCGAAAAAGGATATCCGCGCCGCCCAGGGAAAGCTGATGGACATCCTCAGCGATTATCAGGGAAGCAGAGGAATGACGCTGATCCTGGTGTTCGACGCCTATAAGGTGGAGGGACATCGGGAGGAGGTTCTCACTTATCATAATATTTACATTGTTTATACAAAGGAAGCGGAGACAGCCGATCAGTACATTGAAAAGACAGCCCATCAGCTGGGAAAGGACAATGTCGTTACCGTGGCTACCTCCGATGCTCTGGAGCAGATCATCATCCTCGGACAGGGCGCCAGACGGCTTTCTGCCAGAGGACTGAAGGAGGAGGTCGAACTGGCGTCCGCAGAAGTGAAGGACCGTATCCAGGAAGGACAGAGGGGCACAAAAGCTTTCCTCTCGGAACATATGAAAGAAGATGTGCAGGAATACCTGAAGCAGCTTCGGGAAAAGAACTGAGAAGCCAGGGAGTTATGAAACATGAGAGAAAAACTGACACAGGGCGACGTAGAAAAAATCAGGCAGGAGATTAACCACCGGATTCTTGAAGTCCGGCCGGAAGCGCTGGATGCGCTGAAGGAGGCGAGAGCCCAGGGAGATCTGAGCGAGAATTTTGAATACTACGCCGCAAAACGTTTTAAAAACCAGAATGAAAGCCGGATCCGGTATCTGGAGAATATGCTGAAGAACGCGATTATCGTCTCTGATACCTCCGCCCGGGATGAGGTGGGCATGAACGATCTGGTGAAAGTCTATATCGAGGAGGACGACGAGGAAGAAACCTACAAGATCGTCACATCCATCCGCAGCGATACCATGGAAAACCGTATCAGCACGGATTCTCCGCTTGGAAAGGCCTTGCTCCATCACAAGGTAGGCGACAGGGTGGAGGTGAAGGTGAACCCGGATTACAGTTATTTCCTGGAGATCCGTTCCATTGAGAAGACCGGATCGGAGGAAGAGAGCATCCGTAATTTCTGATGAGATGAGAGGGAAAATTATGAGCGACAATAAAAAAGAACCTGTTCTGATCGTAATGGCTGCGGGAATGGGCAGCAGGTACGGCGGATTAAAGCAGATTGACCCCGTAGATCCCTATGGACATATCATCATGGATTTTTCCATCTATGACGCGGTGCGGGCAGGTTTTAAAAAGGTGATCTTTATTATCAAGAAGGAAAACGAAGAGGATTTCCGGAAAGCCATCGGCGACAGACTTTCTGCGTATCTGGAGGTCGTATATGTTTTCCAGGATCTTCATAACCTGCCGGAGGGCGTGGAGGTACCTGAGGGCCGTGTGAAGCCCTGGGGCACAGGACATGCCGTCCTCAGCTGCATCGATGTGGTCGATGGTCCCTTCGTGGTGATCAACGCGGACGATTACTATGGAGCAAGCGCTTTCCGGATGGCCTATGATTTCCTGACCACTCATGAGGACGATGGGAAATACCGCTATATGATGGTAGGTTATCTGCTGAAAAACACGCTGACAGAGAATGGATATGTCTCCCGTGGAATCTGTACGATCGATGAGGATCAGATGCTGTGCTCCATTCATGAGAGAACCCACATAGAACACAGAGGAGAAGGGGCCGCCTATACAGAGGACAACATGGAGACCTGGGTAGAGCTTCCCATGGATTCCGTTGTGTCCATGAACATGTGGGGCTTTTCCGTCTCGCTCCTGAAGGAGCTGTCTGACCGTTTCCCGGCTTTCCTTGAAAAGAATCTGAAGACAAATCCGCAGAAATGCGAGTTTTTCCTTCCTTTTGTCGTAGATGAGCTGCTTTCGGAGGGAAAAGCGACGGTACGGGTAGAAAAATCCCTGGATAAGTGGTATGGTGTAACATATCCGGAGGATAAACCCATGGTGGTGGAGGCGATCAAAAAGCTGAAGGCCCAGGGGCTTTATCCTGAGAAGCTGTGGGAATAATCCGGAACGCATCATACGCGGAATAATAGCTGCAGTTCCCGGACGGTGAGGCCGTGAACTGCAGCAAACGATTCTTTGCTCATAGACTCATGTACAAGGAGGACGAGGAATATGGCGATTTTAGTAACAGGCGGGGCTGGCTACATCGGGAGCCACACAGTGGTAGAGCTTCAGAACGCGGGATATGAGGTGGTAGTACTGGATAATCTTTCCAACTCCAGTGAAAAAAGCCTTGTGCGGGTAGAGGCGATCACGGGAAAACCCGTGAAGTTTTACAGAGCTGATATCCAGGACAGAGAGGCTCTGAACAGGATCTTCGATGCCGAAAAGCTGGATTCCTGCATTCATTTTGCGGGACTGAAGGCTGTAGGAGAATCCGTCCGAAAGCCCTGGGAGTATTATCAGAACAATATTGCGGGAACACTGACGCTCATCGACGTGATGCGGCAGCACAATGTGAAGAATATCATTTTCTCATCCTCTGCCACGGTATACGGAGACCCGGCGGTCATCCCCATCACGGAAGAATGCCCCAAGGGACAGTGCACCAACCCCTATGGGTGGACGAAATCCATGCTGGAGCAGATCCTTTCGGATATCCAGAAGGCAGATCCGGAATGGAACGTAGTGCTTCTTCGCTATTTTAACCCCATCGGAGCCCACAAGAGCGGGACGATCGGAGAAAATCCCAACGGAATTCCCAACAACCTGATGCCTTATATCACCCAGGTTGCTGTAGGAAAATTAAAAGAACTGAATGTGTTCGGAAATGACTATGATACCCCGGACGGAACCGGGATAAGGGATTACATCCATGTGGTGGATCTTGCGAAAGGCCATGTAAAGGCGCTGAAGAAGATCGAGGACAGATCCGGTCTTTCCATCTACAATCTTGGTACAGGAAAGGGCTACAGCGTCCTGGATATCGTCAGCAATTTCGAGAAGGCGACAGGGGTGAAAATCCCCTATGTGATCGGCCCGCGCCGTCCCGGCGATATCGCTGTCTGCTACGCCGACGCTTCCAAAGCGAAGGCAGAGCTGGGCTGGGAGGCAGAGAATGATATTCTGGAAATGTGCAGGGATTCCTGGAACTGGCAGTCTCACAATCCCAATGGGTACGAGTAAAAGCTCCTTAAGAGCTGTGCAGATGGTACGGTTTCCAGGCAGAGTAACAGTGCCTAAATGTAACGGTTTCTGAACAGAAGCAATGCGGTATCAGAAAACCCGGACAGCCGTCTGTGACTTCGGCTGCCCGGGTTTTTCGATGTATCATGGCCTGTTTATTTATACAGACGTTTCTTCTCGAATTTCGGCTCACAGGTGATATCAATGCCGAGACGGCGGAATTCCTGGATATCCACATCCGCGATGAGAACCGAGGTGTGAGCCTGACAGCCCTTAAGATTCGGAATCTGTTCCAGGGACAGCCTTGCCTCCTCCATTTCCGCTGCGCTGATAGACAGGGCGATCAGAGTTTCGTCCGTGTGAAGCCTGGGGTTCTTGCTTCCAAGATACCGGGTTTTCAGGGTCTGGATCGGCCGGAGAGCGTCCGGGGAAATGATATGGATCTCGTGGCGGACTCCTGCCAGTTCTTTCAGCACATTCAGAAGCAGAGCAGAGGAAGGTCCAAGCAGATCTGTGGTTTTTCCCACAACGATCCTGCCGTCCGGCAGCTCCATGGCGGCAGCAGGCGCGCCGGTTTCCTGCTCCAGAGCCAGGGCGGCGGGAACCACCTTCCTGTCATTGACTGTGGTCTGGGCCTGTTTCAGGAGAAGCTCTATCTTGTAGGCTTCATCCTCCTTGCCTGATCCGCGGGCAAGCGCCTCCATGCTCTTGTAATACCTGCGGATGATCTCCTGACGGGAGGCTTCCCGGCAGACCTCGTCGTCGATGATACAGCTGCCGGCCATATTCACCCCCATATCCGTAGGCGATTTGTAGGGAGATTCCCCGATGATCCGCTCAAAAATGGCCTGAAGCACCGGGAAGATTTCCACATCACGATTGTAATTGACCGTTGTTTCGCCATAGGCTTCCAGATGGAAGGGGTCGATCATATTGACATCGTTCAGGTCCGCGGTAGCGGCTTCATAGGCCAGGTTTACCGGATGCTTTAACGGAATATTCCAGATGGGAAAGGTCTCGAATTTCGCATATCCGGCAGAAATGCCCCGTTTGTATTCATGATACAGCTGAGAAAGGCATGTGGCCATCTTTCCGCTTCCCGGACCCGGGGCTGTGACCACGACCAGAGGACGGGAGGTTTCGATATATTCATTCCGTCCGTAGCCTTCATCGCTCACGATCAGTGCAGTATTGCTGGGATATCCGGGAATGACATAATGCAGGTAGACCCGGATCCCCTGCTTTTCCAGGTATTTTCTGAAAGTGTTGGCGCCTTCCTGGCCGGAATACTGGGTAATACAGACGCTGCCGACGTAAAGACCCCTGTCCCGGAATTCCTGGATGAGACGGAGAACATCCATATCGTAGGTGATGCCCAGATCCCCCCGTACTTTGTTTTTATCGATATCCTCGGCACTGATGGCCACGACGATCTCCGCCTGGTCAGCAAGCTGCATCAGCATTTTCAGCTTGCTGTCCGGCTGAAAGCCCGGAAGAACCCGGGAAGCATGGTAGTCGTCAAAAAGT
>JAFOJB010000588.1 GCA_017420455.1 Blautia sp. | reverse complement strand
TCCTCGTTTTTGCATATTCAAAAAGATCCATATCAGTGTAAGATCACTTTTCCTCTCATGATATCATAGCGCTTCTCAATCTGTGCATAGCAGCCTTCATAGCCCAGGATACTGGTATCCAGGTACAGATCGTAATAGGAGGGATCTGTCCATTCCTTTCCTACAAAGCGCCTGCAGTATTCCATCTTGCGCCTGTCGTCCTTTTTCATGAACCGCTCTACCTCCTGGGGGGTCCCGGACATCTTCTTCATGGCTTCTGTCAGCCGGAAATTCCAGGCGGCGTGCACGTAGACCCGAAGGACATTGGGATACTCCATAGGCTCCAGGATAAAATTGGCCAGCCGTCCGATGATCACGCAGGATTCCTTCTTTGCCAGCTCCCTGATGATCTTCGCCTGGTAATTGAAAAGGTTTTCATCTGATGTGAAATCCTTGCTCTGCGGCGGCAGCAGTTCTCCTGTATAGATTCCGTTTGCTCCGAAAAGCGGCGGCTTTGCGCTGGTATATTCATCCACCCGCCCGAACAGCTCCTCGTTGATCCCGCTGTCCTCCGAGGCCATGCGGATGATATTCTTGTCATAGTAAGGAATGTCCAGCTTTCTGGCCAGCATCTCTCCTATGGTCCGTCCTCCGCTTCCATACTCTCTGGCTATCGTTATCACATAATTGCTGCTCATGAGATGTCTCCTTTCTGAAGGCTTTATTCACCCAGATACGCCTTCTGGACTTTTTCATCATGAAGAAGATCCGCGGCCATGCCGCTCATGGTGACATTTCCTGTCTCCAGAACATAGGCGCGATTTGCGATCGACAGTGCTTTTTTCGCATTCTGCTCCACCAGCAGAACCGTTGTCCCGCTCTCGCTTACCACCTTGATGATATCAAAGATCTCATTGACAAAGATGGGGGAAAGCCCCATGGAGGGCTCGTCCATGACGATCAGCTTCGGCCGGCTCATCAGCGCCCTGCCCATAGCCAGCATCTGCTGTTCCCCGCCGGAAAGGGTGCCGGCTCTCTGGTTCTTTCTCTCCTCCAGACGTGGGAAACGCTTATAAACGTTCTCCAGGGTCTGTGCGACCTCTTCCTTGTCCTTTCTTGTAAAAGCTCCCATCTTCAGGTTCTGCAGGACAGTCATATTCGAAAAGACCCGCCGTCCCTCAGGCACATGGCCGATTCCCATGCTGACGATCCTGTGGGCGGGAGTATGGGTGATCTCTTTCCCGTTGTAGAATACGCTTCCGCTCTTTGCGTGAAGGAGCCCGGTGATGGTATGCAGTATGGTTGTCTTCCCGGCGCCGTTGGCGCCGATAAGGGCTACCACTTCCCCCTCGTTGACCTCGAAGGAAACGCCCTTCAGCGCCTGGATCATACCATAATAGACCTTGATGTCTTTTACTTCCAATAAAGCCATGCTGTTCCTCCCTACTCACCCAGATATGCTTTGATGACTTCCGGATCGTGCAGTACCTCGGATGTTTCCCCTTCGCACAGTATTTTCCCGAAATTCAGTACGCTCAGCCTTTCGCAGATACCGGACACCAGCTTCATATCATGTTCGATCAACAGGATCGTGATGCCGAAGTGCTCCCGCACAAAACGGATGGTCTCCATCAGCTCTGCCGTTTCATTGGGGTTCATCCCGGCCGCGGGCTCGTCCAGAAGAAGAAGCTTCGGATCTGTTGCCAGAGCCCTGGCGATCTCCAGCTTTCTCTGCTTTCCATAGGGAAGGTTGGAGGCCAGGATCTCCGCGCTTGTATCCAGGTCGAAAACCTTCAGCAGTTCCATGGCCTTTTCGTCCATCAGCCTTTCTGTTCTTCTGTATCCGGGCAGACGGAAGATCCCTGTCACCGTAGAGTAACTGTATCGGTTGTGAAGGCCGACCTTTACATTATCCAGGACGCTGATCTGGTGGAACAGCCGGATATTCTGAAAGGTCCTGGCAACGCCGGCCTTGTTGATATCTATGGTCTTCCTGCCGGTGATATCCTGCCCGTCCAGCCGTATGATGCCCTCGTCCGGCTTATAGACGCCGGTAAGGAGGTTGAAGATCGTTGTCTTCCCCGCACCGTTGGGCCCTATTAAGCCATACAGCTCTCCCTGATTGATGGTGACATGAAAATTGTCAACGGCATGGAGGCCGCCAAAGGAGATTCCCAGGTTATTTACTTCCAGAATCGCTGCCATTTCACATAACCTCCTCTCTGCCTCTCCTGAAGAAACGTCCCAGATGACGTTCTCTCCATTCCAGTACCTTGGGAGCCCAGTTGAAGATCATCATTACGATCAGCACGATGGAGTAGATCAGCATTCGATAGTTGGAGAGCCCTCTGAGCATCTCCGGCAGAGCCGTCAGTACGACGGCAGCGATGACGGAGCCGCGGATATTTCCGATCCCGCCCAGCACAACGAAGACAAGGGTAAGGATAGAGGTATTGTAATCAAATTTCTTTGCCTGCAGCGTCGCAAGGTTGTGGGCGTAAAGCGCTCCTGCGGCTCCGGCAAGCCCTGCGGATACCGTAAAGGCCATCAGTTTGAATTTCATGACGTTGAGCCCTACGGACTCTGCGGCGATCCGGTTATCCCGGATTGCCATGATCGCACGGCCGTCCCGGGAATCGATCAGGTGAAGCACAATATAGAGAGTTACCAGGATCAGGATCACGCCGGCCAGGAAGGACGCGTCCTTCGGCGTGCCGGTGATCCCCATGGGACCGCTGATGATCATTTTTCCGGTCGGCTCCATTCCCATGGAGAACTGGTCCTTCAGGGACATATGGTATCCGGCGCTGTCCTTTCCGATATAAAAAAGGTTCATGATATTCTTGATGATCTCGCCGAAAGCCAGGGTGACGATGGCAAGATAATCCCCCCGAAGGCGGAGGACCGGGATACCGATGAGCAGACCGAAAATCCCCGCAAAGGCCGCGCCGATCAGAATCGCAAGAAAGAAACGCAGGCCGCTGATGGTGATGGTATCCTTCACAAGATTCGTAAAGAAGGCGCTGGTAAACGCGCCCACACACATGAAGCCCGCATGACCGAGGCTCAGCTCTCCCGAGATCCCGACCACCAGGTTCAGGGAAACGGCCAGCACCACATAGACGCACAGCGGCACCAGAAGCCCTGCCATCAGGCTGGAAAGCCTTCCGGCGCTCTGAAGGGCCTGCACAGCAATGAACGCCGCGATTACGATCCCATAGGTTATCAGATTGCTTCGTAATTTTCTGTTTTTCATCCTGGTCACCTACACTTTCTCCTGAATCTTTTTTCCAAGCAGTCCGGAAGGCTTTACCAGCAGCACGATGATGAGCACGCCGAATACAATGGCATCTGAAAGCTGCGTAGAGATATATCCCTTGGCCATGATCTCTATGACGCCCAGAAGGATACCTCCCAGAAAAGCCCCGGGGATGGAACCGATCCCGCCGAATACCGCCGCGACAAATGCTTTGATACCGGGCATGGCTCCGGTGTAGGGGGAAAGGGAAGGATAGGAGGAGCAGAGAAGCACGCCGGCGATGGCCGCCAGACCGGATCCGATCGCGAAGGTGAGCGCGATGGTTCCGTTGACATTGATGCCGGAAAGCTGGGCAGCTCCTTTATCCTCCGAAACAGCCAGCATTGCCTGGCCCATTTTTGTTTTATTCACGAACAGAGTCAGTACTACCATGATCACAATGCAGCTGATGATCGTAACGATGGTCTCCCCGCTGATATTCAGCGCGCCATCTGCCAGCTTCAGGTCCGGTATGCTGATCAGGGACTGAAAGCTTTTGGGATTGGAACCGAAGATCAGGAGCACTGCGTTCTGGAGGAAATAGCTGACGCCGATGGCCGTGATGAGTACTGCCAGAGGCGAAGCTGCTTCCAGAAGAGGCCTGTATGCAATGGTTTCGATGACAACGCCCAGCAATGTACAGACGACCACTGCTGCCAGGATAGACAGGACGGGAGAAATCCCCAGCGTCATGGAACAGGTGAATGCCGCATAGCCGCCCACCATGATCACGTCTCCGTGCGCAAAGTTCAGCATTCTGGCAATACCATAAACCATCGTATATCCCAGAGCGATTATGGCATATACGCTGCCCAGGCTGATGCCATTGATCAGATAGGAAAGAAAACTCATATGACACCTCTTTCGTACCGAAAACAGGGGGTTGTCACAGCAACCCCCTGGCTTGTCCGATATGCACAGTTTTTGGAATGATTATTCCATGATCTCATAAATACCGTCTTTGATCACTACAGCGATCGGATCCTTGGTAGGCTCGCCGTCTGCTGTCCATGTGATGTCTCCGGTAATACCCTCGAACTGGATCTCTGTCATGGCTGTCTTCATGGCATCGCATACTGCGCTGTAGTCCATATCAGCGGTAACGCCTGCCTTCTCCAGGGCTGCCTTCATGATGTATACGCCATCATAGGCATCTGCAGCGAACTGGTTCGGAATATCCTTGTAGAGCTCCTGGTATTTGGCGACAAAGTTCTGGGTAAGCTCATCCTCTGCGGTTGCGGAGAACGGTGTAAGAAGCATCAGGCCTTCTGCAAGAGAGGTATCGAAGCCTTCCATGGAAAGGATTCCGTCCATACCGTCAACGCCGAACCACTGGGTTTCAAAGCCCATATCGGAAGCCTACTTCAGGACGATGGTAGCCTCGTTGTAGTAGAAGGGGATAAATACAAGGTCGCAGCCTGCATCCTTCAGGGTCTGAAGCTGTGCGGAGAAATCTGTCTTGTTGTCTGAGGTAAAGGCGGTGATGGCGCTCTCCGGGATTTCGAACGGCTGGTTCTGTGCCTCTGCACGGAAGGTTGCATAGATTCCGGAGGAGTAGACATCGGAGCTGTCATAAAGGATACCTACGGTCTTTGCCAGTTCATGCTCGCCGATCCACTTGGCGGCTGCAGTTCCCTGTGCCGGGTCAGAGAAGCATACACGGAAGGCATTGTCACCGGCGGTGATGCAGTCTACTGCTGTGCCGGAGGGAGTCAGAAGGAACAGGTTGTCGCCGGCAGCCTCTGCCTCTACTGCGATGCAGGGAGCGGAGGTGACGGAGCCAAGAAGCATCTGCATTCCCCAGTCCTTCAGGGTGTTGTAGGCGTTTACGGATTTCTCGGCATCGTGCTCGTCATCCTGCGGGTTGTATTCGATCTGGAATCCGTTGATTCCGCCTGCTTCATTGATCTCGTTTACAGCCAGCTCTCCGGCATTTGCCACTGCGTTTCCGTAGATGGCTGCAGCGCCGGTAAGAGGTCCGATCATACCGATCTTAAAGGTATCGTCTGCCATTGCGGTGACAGGAGCAAGCATGGACATTGCCATTGCAGCTGCGGCGGTGATTCCAAGAGCGCGTTTCCAGTTTTTCATCATAATAGCCTCCTTCTTTCTTCACAGGGCATCTGTCTGCAGGATGTCCGGAAGCCTCCCCGGCACAGTTCCTGTATGGAAAAGATCTATTCCGGACCAGACAGATCGTTTCGGGCGCTTTGTAAAAAAGCCCGCTGGATTCCCAGCCGGCTTTGGCTTCCCAATAACTTTCACCCTTCAGTGCTTTAATGTTGTAATTATAGCATTACAGCATGGGACTTTCAAGAACATTTTTCAGAAATGTAACAACGGCTTCTGCGTTTTCGCGCAGAAGCCGTCCTTCTTCTGGTATTCAGGCTGCAGGCCGGTCTGATCTTCCCGGGCTTTTCATTCCGAAGACCGGACTGCTGTTCCCGGGCTTTTCATTCCGCAGGCCTGTCCTGTCCGCTCTGTGCCTGTACTTTATGCCACTGCGTTCTTGGCTGTCTCTGCCAGAGCCTTGAAGCCTTCTGCATCGTTCACTGCCATCTCGGCGAGCATCTTCCTGTTGATATCGATGTTGGCGACCTTCAGGCCGTGCATCAGCTGGCTGTAGGAGATGCCGTTCATCCTTGCCGCCGCGTTGATACGTGCGATCCAGAGCTGTCTGAACTGGCGCTTTCTCTGCTTCCTGCCGGCATATGCGCTGGTAAGGGCTCTCATCACGGACTGCTTTGCGATCCTGTACTGTTTGGAGCGGGCTCCTCTGTATCCCTTCGCCAGTTTCAGTGTACGGTTATGTCTTTTCTTTGCGTTCAAGCCGCCTTTGATTCTTGCCATTTTTCAAATCCTCCTGTTCGTCTTCTTCGATCTCTTCTTATAAATACGGTAAGGCTTTTCTCATGTTCTTTACATTCGTAGAATCAACAACAGTAGATTTTCTCAGGTTTCTCTTTCTCTTCTGAGACTTCTTGGTAAGAATATGGCTCTTGTAAGCTTTATTTCTCATTAACTTTCCGGTTCCGGTCTTTTTAAAACGCTTTGCTGCTGCTCTACAGGTCTTGATCTTTGGCATTTTCGTTTCCTCCTTGATATCCGTATTTTCTCTTAACGTTTTTCAGTTAAAAACATGGTCATGCTCCGGCCTTCCAGCTTTGGAGCCTTCTCCACGACTGCCACATCCGAAAGGAGCGCGGCAAAGTCGTCCAGGACTTTCCGTCCGCCGGCCATATGCGCCATCTCTCTTCCGCGGAACCGAAGAGAAACCTTTACCCGGTCCCCCTTGGTCAAAAACTTCCGGGCAGTGTTTGCCTTGGTATTCAGATCGTTTGTATCAATATTCGGGGAAAGGCGCACTTCCTTAATGTCGATAATACGCTGCTTCTTCTTTGCTTCTTTTTCTTTTCTTGCAAGCTCGTACCGGTATTTTCCATAATCGATGATCTTGCAGACCGGCGGTTTTGCCTGGGGTGCGATCTTGACCAGATCAAGCCCTGCCTCCTGTGCTTTCGCATACGCTTCTTTAGAAGAAACAATTCCCAACTGAGCCCCATCGGCTCCGATCAGACGTACTTCCTTGTCTCTGATCTGTTCATTAATCATTAAATTACTGATGGCTGTGCACCTCCATTGCCAAATTACCATGGAACCATTCCCGGATTCCATTCTGATACATGATCTACTATCAGATTGCTGCTGCCCTCAGGGGCTGGCCCCTGATTTCTGTACAAAAAAAAATGCGGACAGAATCCGCATCATAATACATCAGGCAGCCTCCGGTCTCCCGGCGGTGTTTCCTTCTGCGATATGAACCCGAGTCACGCGATTGTGCTGAGGTGAGAGCGGACACTCTGCTTTGTTTTCTTACGTACCAGGGTAGAATAGCATATCCTTCGCGGACTGTCAAGCCTTATTCTGCAAAAGATCCCGGGGAATACCCCGGGATCCTGTTTTCCTGCTTCCTGGTAAGTTCTCTTAATTTCTCTTTTTGAGGAAATCCGGAATCTGGATATCCTTCTGCGGCACAGTACTGGACGGTTCCCGCTGCTGCCCGAAAGAATTCTGGGTCATATTCGGAAGGGTGAAGCCCGGGATCGGATTGGAGGAAGAACTGCTGCCTCCGCTGTAGTTTCCGCTGCCGGTGCCGGACGGAATGTTCGTCCTCTGGCCCAGACTGCCTGCAGACCTCCTGCCGCCGAACATGGTACTCGTAGTACGGGCTTTATGCTGGTTGTTCTGCACAGAATCGGAAAGACCTGTGGCGATGACCGTGATGCGCGCGTAATCCGCCACGGAATCATCGTACATGGCGCCGAAGATGATATTGGCTTCTTCTCCGGTGAGCTCCTGCACATAGCTTGCCGCATCGTTGGCGTCCATGAGGGAGATATCTCCGGAAATATTGATGATCACATGGGTAGCTCCCTTGATGGTAGTCTCCAGAAGCGGAGAAGAAACCGCCTGCTGGACAGCTTCCATGGCCTTATCGTCCCCTCTTGCCTCGCCGATTCCGATATGCGCGATACCCTTGTCGCTCATGACGGTCTGCACGTCCGCAAAGTCCAGGTTGATCAGGGCGGGAAGATTGATCAGGTCTGTGATGCCCTGCACTGCCTGCTGAAGAACCTCGTCCGCCTTCCTGAGCGCTTCAGGCATGGTCGTACGGCGGTCCACAATATCCAGGAGCTTGTCATTCGGGATGACAATAAGGGTATCTACGGCCTTCTTCAGGTTTTCGATGCCCATAAGAGCATTATTCATACGGGTCTTTGCCTCAAAACGGAAAGGCTTTGTGACGACGCCGACGGTAAGGATGCCCATCTCCTTTGCTGCTGCAGCGATGACAGGCGCCGCGCCGGTACCTGTACCGCCGCCCATACCGCAGGTGACAAATACCATGTCTGCCCCTTCCATAAGCTGCTTGATATCCTCTATGCTCTCTTCCGCTGCCTTCTGGCCCACCTCCGGCTGCGCGCCGGCGCCAAGGCCTTTTGTGATCTTCTCACCAATCTGAAGCACAGTAGGAGCTTTGCAGAGCGTCAGGGCCTGCTGGTCTGAATTGATTCCTACGAACTCTACCCCGCTGATGGCTTCTTCCACCATGCGGTTCACTGCGTTATTTCCGGCTCCACCAACGCCAATGACGATTATCTTGGCGGCAGACTCAGCCTCGTTGGTCATGATCTCTAACAACGTGGTTCCTCCTTTATCTCTGACTGATCTTTAAATCAGGATCCAACTATCAAAGGTTTATTATATGTCTGACCGGATCAGCTGCCTGTACAGGCCGTTTTTGCATCCTCAGACCAACCCTGCTTTTTCACATATAGATATATAATACGTTTTTTTCAACAATTAATCAACTATTTTTTCAAAAAAATATTTTTGTTGTGGAGGGCTGTGAACAGCAGCTTTCTTTCAGTTGGGATTCGGACCCATGTAATATCCGTTGCGGTCGAACTGGCCTACGCCGTCATATGCGCCATATTCGTTATAGCCGCCTCTCCAGCTTCCGTGGTCGTACATATCTTCCAGGGTGGGACGGGGACCGACATAATTCCCGTAGCCGTCGTACTCTCCTGCTCCGGTATAATCTCCCTCCTCGTCATATCCTCCTTCCCAGACCTGAAGGGCATATTCCAGTTCTTCCTCCTGCCATCCGGTTTCTGTCTCCTCTTCAGGCTCCTCTTCCTCTTCATAGTCCTCCCAGTCCTGAGATTCCTCTTCCCAGTCCTCGTCGTAGGAAGAGCTCTCCTCCTGGCTCTGGGAACCGGCGCTTTCTTCTTCGTGATTCTCTTCCCGGGTTTCTTCCTTTGCTTCTTCCTTTGCTTCTTCCTCCGCCGCATTCTTCTCCGGCTGCGGTCCCACGTAGTTTCCGCTGTGGTCATATTCCCCGGTGCCGATATAGGAACCATCCTCGGTATATCCGCCCTTCCAGTCCCCGTGGGAATCTATTTCCTCCTGGGTCGGCCAGCCCCCTACGTAGTTCCCATATACATCGTAATCGCCGCTCTCGGTGTAATTTCCCTCTTCATCATATCCGCCCGGCCATGCCTCCTGGGCGTATTCCAGCTCAGTCTTTGGTCTCGGCCCGACATAGATGCCCCTGGCATTGTATTCCCCGTCTCCGGTAAACTCTCCGTCCGCAGTATAACCGCCCTTCCAGGTTTCGGCGGTAACGTCCCCTGTCCTGGGCTCAAAGGTCACATTTTTGTTGGAATCGGAAATACTTTCCAGATGAAGGATTCCCTTTTCTCCGGAGATCAGCTTCAAAATGGCGTCTGCCCTTGCCATTTTATCCTCCAGATACTTATCCTCTCCCAGACTCACGATGATGTCTTCATATTTCAGCCGGATCTGGGAATTTTCGTCGAACTCTACATATTCCGGCAGTTTTTCCTCTTTCTGGAAGATGGTAGCCAGCGTTACGGCCGTGGAAAGGATATTGCTTCCCCTGACCGGGAGCTTTTCGTCCTCTACCACCTTTTCCACTTCGATCCCGTTGAAGAAGGGGATTTTTTCGTCCCTGTTCCTGGAGCCTCCTACGAAGGTTCCGGTTCTGTCAAAATAGACATAGGAATCCAGGAAATGGATACATCCCACCGGCTTTTTCTCCCGCACACTGATGACGATGGTGTCCCGGGAAAGCTGTGTAACAGAAATGCTGTCCACAAAATAGATATCGGAATCCTTTGTGGAACAGAAGATCGGAGCCAGGGCGGAATTTCCGGAGAATACCCCTTTCAGCACCAGCTGTTTGATCTCTTCCTCTGTATACATGGTACTTCCGCGAACCTCCACGTGTGCCACCTGAAAGAAAACGAAGATAAATGCCAAAGCTCCCAGCAGCAATCCGAAGACTGCGGTAATGACCCAGATTACAACTCTTTTATTTATGGTGATACCCCCCGGTCTTCAAAGCCTATAAAGCATGGACAAATTCCTTAAACATATCCCCTCGTTGTTCATAGTTATCGAACTGTCCCCAGCTGGCGCAGGCGGGCGACAGAAGCACCGCGTCTCCCGGTTCGGCCAGGGAAGCGCATTTTTCCACCGCTTCCTTCAGATCCTCACAGAGGATCGTATTGGTGAATCCCAGTCTGTGCGCCGCGTCGCGGATCTTTTCCCTGGTCTGGCCGATGAGGACCAGATAGCGGACCTTGCCGTCGAACGCTTCGATCCATTCATCATAGCTGGAGCCCTTGTCATACCCTCCTCCGATCAGAAGTGTAGGGCGGTTCATTGCCTGGATCCCCTTGATGGCGGCGTCCGGGTTGGTTCCCTTCGAATCGTTATAATATGCCACATGATTCTTTTCTTCGACAAATTCAATGCGGTGAGCCACAGCCGTAAATTCGCAGACGCTTTTTCTGATGCTGTCCATGGGGACTCCGGCTGCAAAGGCCATGGCAATGGCAGCCATGACGTTCTCATGGTTATGCCTTCCCAGGAGCTTCAGTTCTGTGGTCTTCACCACCGGGATTTCCTCCTGCTCTGTTTTCAGAATAATCTGGTCTCCCTCCAGGAAGATTCCTCTCTCCAGCCTTCTCAGACTGGAAAACCAGATGACCTTCGGCGTGATATTTTTCCCGAATTCCCGGAGAACCTCATCCTCATAGTTCAGAACGCAGAATTCCTCCGCGGTCTGGTTCTTCGTGATCAGCTCCTTTACCCGGATATACTCCTCCATGGTGTGGTGGCGGTTCAGATGGTCCTCTGTGATATTCAGGATGGCGCTGACCTGCGGCGCAAATTCATCGATGGTCTCCAGCTGAAAGCTGGAAATCTCTGCTACGGTAACAGAATCCTCCTTCATCTCCAGAGCCATGGAGGTATAGGGTGTTCCGATATTTCCCACCACAAAGACCGAAGGACAGGCATCTGCCATGATCTTTCCCGTGAGGGCCGTAGTGGTGGTTTTCCCATTGGTTCCCGTGATGGCGAGGACTCTTCCTTTTCCTGTCTGATATGCCAGCTCCACCTCGCTCCAGACAGGAATTCCCTGCGTGTAAAAGCTCTGTACCAGGGGAATGTCTACGGGCACCCCCGGACTCGTCACCACCAGATCCAGGGAGCTGCGGATTTCCTCCGGAAGTTCCCCGGTATATACGGCGGCATGACAGGCCGGATCTGTCTTTTTCCGGATCTCCTCCGGGTCTGCCGCTGTATTCCCATCAAAGATGATGGGAAACGCGCCGACTTTTCCCAGAAGAAGCGCGGCTCCCAGTCCGCTTTTTCCTGCCCCGAAAACCAGTACCTTTTTTCCTTTTAATTCCATGTAGACCAATCCCCCTTTAAAGAGCCAGCAGCCCGATCATGCACATAACCGCGGTGACAACGGAAAACAGAGCTACCACCTGGGTTTCCGAAAAACCGGAAAGCTCAAAATGATGATGGATCGGCGCCATTTTGAAAATCCTCTTTCCGTGTGTTGCCTTAAAATAGGATACCTGCAGGATCACGGAAAGGACCTCCACCAGATAGATCAGCCCGATCAGCAGGATGAAGAGAGGCAGCTGCATCAGATAGGCTGCTCCTGCCACAAATCCGCCAAGAGCAAGAGATCCGGTGTCTCCCATAAAGACTCTTGCCGGGTAGGCGTTGAATAAGAGGAAGCCCAGCAGCGCGCCGCCCACGGCGCAGGTGATGGGTTCGATCCCGCCCTTCAGTATCACAGAAGCGATGGTAAAGAAAACAGAGACCACCAGTGTCACGGTGGAAGCAAGCCCGTCCACGCCGTCTGTGAAATTCACCCCGTTGACCGTACCGATCACTGCGAAAAACAGAAGCGGAACCGCTGCATAGCCGATATCCAGCATCCTGCCGCCGGTAAAGGGGATCCTCATGGTGAGGGGTACATCCGTAAAGAAGATCAGGTAGATGGCGAAAACTGCGGTCACCGCCACCTGAAGGGCGAATTTCTGCCGCGGGTACAGCCCGTCCGAGCGGTGCTTCACCACCTTCAGATAATCGTCCACAAAGCCTATGATGCCGAATCCCATGGTCAGCAGAAGGACCGGCAGGATTTTCGGCGCATAGAAGGCGCTTGCAGCAGACGCCGCCAGAATTCCGCCAAGGAAAACGACTCCTCCCATGGTGGGAGTTCCTGCCTTCTTCAGATGAGCCTGCACTCCGTCCTCCCTCTCTGTCTGTCCCATTTTCAGCCTTCTGAGAAAGGGGATCACTACAGGTCCGATCATGGCGCTCACCACGAATGCGATCAATGCAGATATAATTGCTCTTTTGTCCATTTTTTTCTCCTTCGGCCCAAAGCTTCAGAAGGGGCGTTCTTATTCGAATCCCGCCTCTTCATTTGTCAGGCCTTCACTTTCATAATTTCCGTCGTCCCAGTCGGAATCATCCTCCAGCGGGCCGGGAACATTGGTATCGGAGATTCCGTCTGCCTGGCTCCCCAGTCCTTCCATGGCCGTGGATTTGATATAGATTCCGTTCTCGTCGTATACATAATTTCCATTGGCATCCAGGATGTAACCCTCTTCGTCGATGCGGTTCCCGTTCCAGTCTACCCTGTTTCCGTTGATATCCAGCGGGTCGCCGTTCACATCCACGATAATATCCCTGGCAGTGTCAACAAGGCCATGAAAGCCTTCCCAGATTTCCGTGGTGGGAACATAACCGCTGACCTCGTCCGGATCAATGTTCATGTAGGGAAGAAGCTCCTGCAGGATTCCCTGTCCGATATACTGGGCAAAAACACTGCTGGCCTGTTCTTCGACGTTGGGCTCGTCTACTACTACATAGATCAGGACCTCCGGATTGTCCACCGGGGCAAAGCCGATAAAGGAAACCAGGTATTTATTGTTTCCACGGGGGAATTTCTCTGCGGTTCCGGTCTTTCCTCCGGAGCTGTAGCCCTCTACCTTCGACTGGGCGCTGGTTCCGTGTTCCACGGAAAGCTGCATGTAGCTGCGCACATCTGCCGAAATATTCCCGGAGATGGTCTGCTTCATCAGAATGGGGGAATAGGTTTTTACCACGCCCTTGCTGGAATCCCTGATCCTGGAGACGAGTCTTGGCTGATAATAATAGCCCCCGTTGATAACGGAGCACATCGCGTTAAGCTCCTGGATCATGGTACAGGTGAAGCCCTGCCCGAAGGCGGAGCAGGCCAGCTCTGTCTCTCCCATGGTGGCGGCGGTATGAATAATGCCGGTGGCCTCGTTGGGAAGATCGATACCGGTCCTGCTGCCGAAATTGAAGACGCTCTGGGTCCGGATAAACTGCTCCCTTCCCATTTTCTCGGCAATCTGCATCATCCCGTCATTACAGGAATTCGCGATCACATCTCCAAGCGTCTGGTTCCCGTGGGAGTCGGGATATACCACGCATTTGATGGTAGTTACGCTCCCCTCTACTCCGTAATTCTGGAAGCCGTCGCAGACGAAGGTATCTGACTCCACGATCTTTCCTTTTTCCAGCGCCGAGGCCATCACGATCGGTTTGACGACAGAGCCCGGTTCAAATGCTTCCATCACGCAGAAGTTGCTCCACATTTCGTTCAGCGCTTCCACCGTCTCCGCGTCGTTCATATTTTTGATCTCTTCGTCGGAATAAAGGCTTTCCAGCCTTCTCGGGTCGTTCAGGTCGTACCTGTCCCCGCCGTCCATGGCCAGAATTTCCCCGGTAGAAGGCTTCTGCACGATGACTCCCACATGCTTTGCTCCTATACGGGTGTTGAACGCGTTCACATATTTTTCCACGATCTTCTGGATATCGATATCCAGCGTTGTCTCAATGGACATGCCGTTCGTGGCGTCAATGATGGTCTGTTCTACATCCGCTTCCCCGTTGAAATATCCGTACTGTCTGCCGTCTATTCCCATAAGGGTGCTGTTGTAATAACTCTCCAGGCCGATGTCCGCGGTGTCCCTGGAAAGGGTAAAGCCAATGGTATCGCAGGCTGCTTCCTTATACGGATAGATGCGCAGATAATCCTCTTCAAACCAGATTCCTTTGATGTTTTTCCGTTCCGCCTTCTGGGTATCGGAAAGACCGCTCTCCGGAGAAGTATCGCAGTATTCTTCGAAGGAACGCTTGTCATCCATGGACAGCTGTCTTTTGATGATCTGATACTGGCTGTTTCTGGTATCCTCATCGGTGAGCCTTTTCCGGATATCATCCTCGCTGATCCCCATGACCTCTGTCAGAGCCCGGATGGTGGGTTCCACAAAATCCGGGTCGCTGTTTACCACCTTGCAGTCCAGGATCACATTGTATACCTTATTGCTTGTGGCCAGGATGTTTCCGTTCCGGTCATAGATATCCCCTCTTCTGGCCGGAAGCACCCGGCTTTCATACTTCTGCTGGGCCTGGCTCATTACCTGTTTTTTGTATCTGGCGCCGTTCGTGGAAATGATCACGGTGATCTTTCCCATCAAAAGGATTAAAGCCAGCAGCACTATCACAAATAGTACCACCAGCTTTGTTTTCATGCTCATGTTGAATCCACGCTCCGTGGAAGCGTTTCTTTTGCTGACTGCGTTTCTTTTGCTGACTGCTTTCCTGTTTGTTTTTCTGGGTTTTTTTCGAAGCTTTTTTCTTCTGGTATCCATTTTTCCCTCTCAAAACTTCTATGGAAGAACTTCTATGGAAGATCAGGGGCAGATCAGGCTCTGTACAGATCTGTTTCTGTACAGAGGCAGCCTCCGTTTAATCCGGAATATCCTGGAACTGACGGACGTAGCTTCTGCCTTCCGTCTCATAATAGACGATCTGATTTTCCTGGGGGTAACGCATCCCCAGCTTTCCGATGGCGGTCTTCTTTATGGCGTTCAGGTCGACTCCTGAGATGACCTGGCCGTAATATGCATCATTGTCTTCCCTGATCTGGGTCAGTTCGGACTCCTTCTGGGCGACCGTCTTTTTGTACGCGGTGATCTGGGTCTGAAGCTTCAGGTAATTGATGCAGAAAAAGCAGATCGCGACAGAGATGACGACCAGGAACAGTACAAACCCTCTGCCGATGCCGTTCGCCCTTTCCCGGTTTCTCTTTGCCGCCTCGCTGAGCTTTGCCTCCTGGAGGACAGGTTCCCTGGTACCGGGGGCATCCTCATAGATGGTTCTCTCACGTACCTTCCTGACAGCATTTCCCTCCAGATATGTCCTGCTCCCATAAGAAGCGGAGGCTCTTCCGCTTCTGCTTTTCGCGCTCTTTCTTCCGTTGGAAGTCCTGCTCTGTACCGACATCTCTCCGCTCCTTTCCATATAGAATTCCCGTGTAAAAGGACATTTAACCCTTTTATTTCCTACATGCGTTCAAAAATCCGCAGCTTCGCGCTCTTTGACCGCGGGTTCCTCTCCTGTTCTTCTTCCGAGGGCAGGATGGGTTTCTTCGTGATCACCCTTCCCTTCGGCTTATTCCCGCACACACAGACCGGAAAAGACGGAGGACATGTACAGGGCGATTCCGCCTTGCGAAAACAGTTCTTGACGATCCGGTCCTCCAGGGAATGAAAGGTGATGATGCACAGCCTTCCCTCCGGGTTTAAAAGATCGATCATGGTATCCAGGGACTCCCGGAGCACGGTAAGCTCCTGGTTCAGCTCGATCCTGATTGCCTGGAAGGTCCTTTTGGCAGGATGTCCTCCCGTAGCCTGGATCTTCCTGGGAATCGCGCGGGAGATGATCTCCGAAAGCTCCCCTGTGGTAGCGACCGGCTTTTTTTCCCTCTCCATGACGATGTGTTTTGCTATATTTTTCGCGAACCTGTCCTCTCCGTAGTCCCGGATGACCCGGTACAGTTCAGATTCCGGATATTCATTAATGATATCGTAAGCCGTCCGGCTGTTTCTCTGGTCCATCCGCATGTCCAGAGGGGCGTCCTCCCGATAGGAGAACCCTCTCTCAGCGTTATCCAGCTGGTAGGAGGAAACCCCCAGGTCCAGGAGGATTCCATCTACCTTCTTGATTCCCAGAGCCGAAAGCTCCCTTGCCATGTAACAATAATTGCTGCGGACGATCTTGGCCTGTGTAAAAGAAGCCAGTCTCTGACCCGCAGCAATTATTGCGTCCTGGTCTTGATCTATGCCAATTAATCTCCCCCTGGCAGAAAGTTGGCTGCATACATGGTATGCGTGCCCTGCGCCTCCCAAAGTGCCGTCCACATAGATACCGTCCGGCTTAATCCTAAGACCGCGAATGGTTTCTTCAAGCAGTACAGATTGGTGTCTGAACTCCATTTCATTCTCCTGTTGGATCACTTTTCCTTAGCGTTTCAGATATCGATTCCCAGTCCCTGCAGATTCTCCGCAACATTATCCATATCCTGTGCAGCATCCGCAGCTATCCATTTTTCCTTGTCCCAGACTTCAATACGCTCCAGGTTTCCGGACACGACAACATCCTTGTCCAGACAGGCAAACTCCCGCAATGGCTGCGGAACCAGAATTCTTCCCTGCTTGTCAAACTCGCATGGTGTTGCGCCGGACACAAAGAAACGGGAAAAGGCTCTCGCATCCTTGTTGGTAAGCGGCAGTTTACGCAGTTTCGTTTCGAATTCCTCCCACGCGTTCATGGGAAATATATAAAGACAGCCATCCAACCCTTTTGTCATCACGAACTCTTCCCCTAAAAGCTCCCGGAACCTGGTCGGAATGATCAGACGCCCCTTCGCATCGATCGAGTGACTGAACTGCCCCATGAACATGTGACTCACCTACTCTCCGGTATGCGAAACTCCCCTTCGCACCCTGGGTGTAAAATGGTTTTCTTCTCCACTAGTCCTCCATTTGCCACCACTTTTCTCCACTTTCTACCACTTTGGTGTAATAATAATACCGCATCCCTCCGGAAAAAACAAGGCTGATAGGGGAGTTTTTTTATTTTCGGTGGAAATACACAATATGATTTTTCACCTCATTCCTTAAAAATCGAAAAAAAAAGAAAGGATTCCTGTTATTTTTACCAGATATGGTATACAGGATTTTTTTTCCGGCAACGTCTTGTTTTCGTCAATCTAACAACAAGAGCCGAAGCATTTCCCTCCGGCGGGGAAAGACTTCGGCTTATTGTGCAATTTCTCTATTTTTTCCGACCCTTCGGTCTGTTTTTTATGTCAGGATTGTATCTTCCCTGTATCAGCTGCTGCTTTTTTTCCTTCCTCCTGCCGCATCCTCTCTTCGCCGATGGCGCGGATCACTTCCTGGCGTTCCTCTTCGTCCATGGTCAGATCCTGCTGCCCGTCCTCCTGATAATGCCTTTCTATCCGTTCTCTTCTGAGGGCAGATCTCTTTTTATACATATCATTCTCGATCAGCACCACCAGGGTGAAGAGTACAAACAATCCTGCAGAGATGATGAAAGAAATGCCGTAGGGGAAGCCGGGCACCTTCAGCTGGTCTGTCCGGAACCATTCCACCAGGGCCCGGATCAGCCCATACCACATCAGATAACGGAAAAAGATCCCGCCCGTAAAGGTCTTTCTGGGATTCTTCCCCAGAAGGAAGAAAAACAGAAGGAGGCAGGCTGCGCTTTCATACAGAAATACCGGAGAAGCCTGGATATAGGATACCCCTCCTATGGTCACCAGCTTTTCACGCATGGTATCCGTCACCTCTGCGGAACGCACCGCGGAAAGGGGAAGCTGCATTGCCAGAGGGCTGCTGGTATATTCTCCAAAGGACTGCAGCATGAAAAAATCTCCCCATCGCGCCACCGCCTGGCCCAGAACCAGCCCCGGCGTTATGGTATCGGCCAGCTCCAGGAAGGACTGGCCGGCAAAGGCACAGTAGAGGAGACCGAAAAAGATCCCCCCGAACAGGCTTCCGTAAAATGCCATGCCGCCTCCCCGGATATCCAGGATCTTCATAACATCATCCCGGAACATCTCCCAGTAGCAGGCTACATAAAGGGCACGTCCTCCGATGACGCCTCCGATCAGGGAAAAGATGATCATTCCCAGACAATGGTTGGGATTGACATTTCTTCTCTGGGCGCGGAAGAGCGTCACGATCACTCCCAGCACGATTCCGGCGGCAAGAAGCACTCCGAACATGGAGAAGGGAAAGCCGAAGATCCGGAAGCCCTGAGGTACATCGACAACCCGGAAATTCAGATTCGGAAAATAAATCGTCATGTTTTTCACCCGGCCTTATACATTAAACCTGAAAAGGATCACATCTCCATCCTGCACGACATAGTCCTTTCCTTCCATCCTTACAAGTCCCTTTTCCCTGGCGCCTGCATAGGAGCCGCAGTCCAGCAGATCC
>JAFOJB010000587.1 GCA_017420455.1 Blautia sp. | reverse complement strand
TGGAACGAAGCTCTCTCCACCTGCTGCATCGTACCATCCAGACAGCCAGGGAATCTCACCGGACAGATGCAGCCTCTCTTCTCTCCTCTGTTTCTGATCTTCTGGTAACCCGGACCCGGGAACACGAAAAGTACTGTGCTGATACACAGAAGCTGCTTACAGAAGCCGTCCGGTTTGCAGAAGAGCACCTGCCGGAAAAAGAACAGCATTTTCTGATCATGGAACTCGCCGGAAACGAAAACGCGGTATCTTTCCTCTCCTCTCATGGCTGTGACGCATTCTTCCGTTTCAGCAGGAAATACCTGGGAGATCTCTGAGAGGGCACCAGTATCTCAGGATTGATCATAAAAAGGGGCTGTAAAAAAGCTTTCTGTCTTTTCTCACAGCCCCTTGTTGATTTTCTGTTCCCGCAGCATACCGTCTGGCCGACCAGGGCGATGACCGTCCCGTGCGGTCAGAACTGTAATGGGAGAAATGCCGCCGCTGCGGCAATAAAAACCGCCGGCAGCAGATTCGCCACCCGGATCTTCTTTCCCCAGACCAGGTTGACGCCTACGCAGAAAATCAGAACATTCCCTACCAGTGAAAGATTATTCATCGCCTGATCCGTGATCACCGGCCTGATTTCCGACGCGAGAAGGGTAAGCGCGCCTTCCCACAGAAAAACGGGGATGGCGGAAAACACACAGCCCTTTCCAAGCGAGCATGTCATGACCATCACGATGATCAGATCCAGGATCGCCTTGGTTCCCAGTATTGACCAGTCGCCCAATATCCCGTCCTGAATTGCTCCGACAATGGCCATGGCTCCGATGCAGACAGTCAGCGAAGCAGTAAGAAAGCCATTGACAAAACCTGTATCTTCTGCATTGCCGGTTTTCTGCTTCAGCCACTCCCCAAACCTCTCAAACCAGCGTTCGATGTTCACTATTTCTCCCAGAAGTCCTCCGAGAGCCAGGCAGGCTACGACAAGCATGGACCCTCCGGACGGGAAGAATTCATTATGCAGCATGTAGTTCATGGCACCGGAAATCCCGATAAAGAGCGTTCCCACGCCGCATGCCATAGTCAGGGTCTCCTGATGCCGGTCTTTCAGCATCCTTCCGAAGAAATGCCCGCACAGACCGCCTGCCACAATTGCTCCTGTATTGACGATGGTTCCTGTCATATTTTCTCTGTTTCCTTTGTTTTCACCTGTAAAAACTGTTCATCTTCTTTTCGCTTCGTGACAGAACAGCCCATGTCTCATCTTATGATATATGCGTCTACGATCTGCCCCACATACATTGTGTGGAAATCGCGGTTTGCCATCGGATGGGTTCCCGGGACATCCTGCGGATACATTCTTTCCCTGATGTCCTTCGGAATCTTCATAAGATCCTGATCCTGCGCATACAGAATTCTGCATTCCAGGGTCAGCGGATACTCCTTAATGCCGGGAGTATGGATCGTCTCTGCATCTACCAGCGTAAGACCGGCTTCTGCCGCCTTGTCCGTATCGCGGCCGGACTTCGCGCCGCAGATTCTGTTGATGGACGGAATAATACCCTCCAGCGGCACGCTGATGGTGAACTCTCCGGACTGATCCAGCTGCGCCTTTGTGTATCTGCTCTGACGGACATAAACGACAAAGGTGGGAAGCCCCCACAAGGTTCCCAGATGGCCCCACCCTATTACCATAGAATTGAACCTGCCGTTATTCGTATTCAGGAGAATCCCCTTCGGCAGTGTTTCCGTGATCAGGTTTGCGTATTCCGTAATGTTGATTTTTTCCTTCATTGCTCCTGCCTCCTTCTGGTAGATCAGCTTCAGCTTTTCTTTTCTTGTCATTCTCTTTACATGCCATTCCCTGCTCAGCGCCTCGCCTTTGTCTTCATACTCTTCAAAATACACCAGCTCCACCGGAAGGCGGGAACGTGTATATCTGGCACCGCGCCCACAGTTGTGCGCTTTCAGTCTGGCCTGCAGATCGGTCGTCCATCCGCAATACAGGGTGTCATCTGTACATCTCACAAGATAAACATAGTTCATTTCTTCATTCGTCAAAAAACAAGGGATGCGCCAAAAGAGGTGCATCCCGCTCAGTTCAGTTACCACTTCCGGCGTCACAATTCTGTTTCAGCAACATGTTACCACACTTTCCATGACTTTGCCAGAAAAAACTTCCATAATACTGCTGCATGACCCCTGCGCGGATACAGCTCACGGTCTCACCGGTTGGGGACTGATGTTTTTCGGTGTCTGTCGGCCGGTGAGACTGAGAACTGTAACGTGTCTGCATAAAAATTCAGATCAGCGTGATAAAGTACATGACATTCATGGATTCAGGTATTATAATAAGATTACGCGCAGGAGATAAAAAATATCTTTTTCGCAATGGAATCATTGATCATGTATTACAGGTATTCTGGGAAAGCAGGAAGGAATCCTTATGAAAGGTATGATGAAAACCGCAGTTATGACGAAGCTGAAATATTGTGAGATCCAGGAACGTCCCATCCCGGAACCCGGAGATGACGAGGTCCTTATCAGAATCGAAAACGTAGGCGTCTGCGGATCGGATCTTCACTATTTTGAGTCCGGCAGGATCGGAGATTTCATTGTGAAATATCCGTTTGTACTGGGGCACGAAGCAGGCGGAACCGTAGTCGAAACAGGCAGAAATGTGAAGAAGATCAAGGTGGGGGACCGGGTCGCGCTGGAGCCGGGCAAGACCTGTGGAAAGTGTGAGTTCTGTAAAACAGGAAGATACAACCTGTGTCCGGACGTGGTTTTCTTTGCCACTCCGCCGGTAGATGGAGTCTTCCAGGAGTATGTGGCCCATGAAGAAGGCCTTTGCTTTAAGATTCCGGACAACATGACCACGGAGGAAGCCGCCCTGATCGAACCCCTGGCAGTGGGCATGCACGCAGCCAGTCAGGGAGACGCGCACCTGGGACAGACTGCAGTGGTAACCGGCTCCGGATGCATCGGTCTCATGTCTCTGCTCTCTCTGAAAGCAAGGGGCGTATCCCGGGTCATCGTCGTTGATCTTCTGGATAAGCGGCTGGAACAGGCGAAGAAGCTCGGGGCAGATTACGTTATCAATGGAAACAAAGAGGATCCGGTAAAACGCATTCTGGAGATCACGGACGGCTGCGGCTTCGACCTGGGCTTAGAGACAGCAGGAAGCGAGATCACAGCCTCCCAGCTGATCAGGGCTGCCAGAAAAGGAGCCGCCATCGTCTTTGTCGGTTACAGTCCCTCCGGCGAGATGACGCTTCCCATCGGCATGGCACTGGACAAGGAACTGAATTTCCGGACCGTCTTCCGTTACCGCAACATCTATCCAACAGCGATCGAGGCTGTAGCCAGCGGAAAAATCGATGTCAGCGGAGTCGTGACCCATTACTTCAAGCTGGACGACATCCAGGAAGCCCTCACCGCCTGTGTCGAAGACAAGGCGAACATCGTCAAGGGAGTCATCAAAGTCGGCTGAGAAAAAGAGAAGAGAAAAAGGGACGGTTCCTTTTTCTCTTCTCTTTTTCTCTGATTTCTACCACGCTCCGGGATACTGCAAAGTCACGGCGCTGCATTCTGCTCCTTCTTCCATACAGGAAAGAAGGGGCTTACCGGAGAGATATGCCTTCAGAAATCCGGCTATATAGCTGTCTCCGGCTCCTATGGTATCTACAACACGGCAGGGAATGATCCCGCAGGAATAATACCTGTTCCCGTCGTATAAAATGCTTCCTTTTTCCCCTCTGGTGGCTGCCACGATCCCGGGGCCTTTCTGCAGCAGATCTGCCATTTTTTCTTTTAAGGACTCTTCTGTACTTTCATCATCCGAAAAAAACAGGATGTCCGTGTTCGGAACCGCAGTCCGGGCTGCCGGGTCATACGGACGGTCAGCGCAGTCAAAAACGGTAAGAAGTCCCAGCTCCTGAAGCTTCGCAAGCACGTTTTCACAATGTCCCCATAATCCGGTGACTGCCATCCGATGGTTTTTCAGAAATGCATAGTCTTCTTCCCGGATATGGAAATCCGACATGACTCCTTCGTCATAATCTCCGAAAATCCTTTCTCCGCCTCTGACAGACACGTGAGTCAGGGCCGTCCTTCCGGGAATGACCTGGAGGTGACTGACATCCACTCCCTTTTTGCCGATCGCTTCCCTCATCCTGCTTCCAAAGCCGTCTGTCCCCACGGCGCCAAGATACGAAGCGCGCCCTCCCAGACGGCAGAAATAAACCGCCACATTCACCGGGTTTCCGCCAAAAAAGGCTTCTCCGGTCTCATCATAATAATCTACACAGTTGTCGCCAAGGCAGGCAATACTGTCCATATTTCAGCTCCTCTGCATTTCCTAATAATCCACCTTCCGGTAATACCTTCGGATTTCCATATCGTGTCCAGTCATCTCTTCCAGATTCAGATCGATCCGATTGGTGACCGCATGCACGATCAGATGCGAAATATACCCACGGTACTTATCCTCAATCCCCGGCATCTCATAATCCCGGGAATCGATAACCGTGAAGTTTCTGTTCACCTTCTGCAGAAAGCGTATGACCCTTTCCGTAAGAGGCCTCTGGGAATCCTCCCCCTGCAGGACCACCACCGGAGTATCGCTTCCGACGATCTCCAGCATGCCGTGAAAGAACTCCGCCGCGTGAATGGATTTTGTCCGCATCCAGTGCATTTCCTCCCAGTAGCACATGGCATAGGAATATGCCGCTCCGTACAAGGCGCCTGCCCCGACAAAATAAGTCAGTTCATTATCCTTGTTTTTCGCGGCAAATTCCCTGGCGAATGCATCAGCCTGGAACTCTGCCGCAGCCAGATCCTTCGAAAGATGGGCGTCCAGCTCCGCATAATATTCTTCATATTCAGGGAAGGTTCCTTCCAGAAACATCAGTCTGTCAGCAGTCATGAAAAACTTCAGCTGTTCATTTTTCGGACAGGAAATGCAGGCATCTGCCAGTGCAGCGAGAGGCGCATCCGCCCTGTCTACAAAACCAAGCACATATGCCCCGGCTTCCTTTGCCTTTTTCACAGCTTCCACCATTTCCGATGTAGTGCCTGTCACAGAGGAGAACACAAGAAACGTTCCTTTTCCGATCCTCCGGTCTCCCGTTGCCAGGTATTCTCCCGCATTCTCCACAAAAGCTTCCAGAGCAGTCCGTTCCCTCATGTGTACTTCTGCCTGGAGACAGCTCGCCCAGGTTCCGCCGATCCCCAGCCAGCAGATATTTCTGAGTCCTTTTCCAAAAACGTTATCCACAATGCTCTCAATCCGGCCGCGGAGGGCAAGGCCGGAATCATACAGATCGATCAGCTGCTGTTCCTCATATTTATACATTCTTTTTCCTTCTTTTCATTCTGTTTTTTTCAAAATGCCCCGGCACTGAAAAAGCCGGGGCATAAAATCAGCATTGCTCAAAACAGTTGATCCTTTGTATCATCCAACCTTAAGCATCTGATAATACTGATCATAGATGGGAAGAGCATCGCCTACATCTTCCTGGAAGAAAATGTTTGTCTTATAGTCAAAATCGAAGGCAGGACTGTTCTTATATTCGTCGCTGGCCGCCTCGACTGCCGCGTCATTCGGGCAGGAATAGGGGAATTCCACCAGGTTCGCCGCCATCACTTCCGGATCGCAGATATAGTCCAGGAATTTATATGCAAGCTCCTGATGTTCTGCGCCTTTCGGCATGACATAAAGATCCATTCCCAGCTGAACCGGATCCTCGGTAAAGGGAGCGATCACCAGAGGATTGTCCTCTCCCATCTGGTCCATTGCCCATGCTGTATTGCCGTCATAGGTAAACATTACGGACACTGCGCCGCTCACCATGTTCTGCTCCGTGCTGCCGTAGGCAAGCACATTCGCGTTATACTGCGTCAGCCATTCATAGGCCTCTTTGATCTCGGCTTCTTCCCGGGAGTTGGGATCGTAGCCCAGAGCGACCAGCGCGATGGGGAACAGATTCCTGGCTCCGTCCACGGATCCGATCTGCCCTGCCAGCTCCGGCTTTATCAGATCATTATAGCAGGTGATCTCCTCCAGCGGGCAGGTTTCCTTATTGTACACCACATAAATGTAATTCATCAGATAGGGCACACAATAGTTATGGATATCCTCTGTCCAGTAGGCTTTGTTCAGGTTTGCCTCCGCATTGGGCACCTTGCTGATATCCAGTTCCTCCAGATACCCTCCTGCGATGAGAGATTCCATATAGGCATCACAGGTCATGATCAGATCATAATCGGAGCCCGCTCCTGCAGTCAGCTTGTTTACCGCGTCCGCGTTGTCCGACATAAAGCTCAGGTTAACCTTGCATCCATTTGCCTCTTCAAAGCCGGAGATCAGATCATCGGAGATATAATCCCCCCACATATAAATGTTCAGCTCTGTTTCTTCCGCAGATACCGCAGAGGCAGTACCTGCAAGCATTCCAAGTCCCATTACCAGAGAAAGTCCCAGTGCCATCGCTTTTTTCATTTTGTTACCTCCTTGCTGAAAAAAAGCCCGCTGTATGGAAATCGTCCCGTACAGCTGAAAAAAAGCCTGCTGTACGAAAGTCGTCCCGTACAGCTGAAAAAAGTGGTTGCTGTTCTCCGCCTCGTCGACCGGAGGCTGTGAACATCGTACAGGGGAGAAATGCACCCCCTGTCCGCTCCGCGATGCCGTTCATCCCAGGGCAGGCCTTCCGATGATTGTCTGCCGCCAGACGTGCGCTCGTGCAGGCACAGTACACGTCCGGCGGCTTTCTCGTACAGAAACATCGCCTGCCGCCGGATCCTTCCGGCCGCGTGCTCTTTATACAATCATGGATATCTCCATGTTGTAATCCAGGGCTTTGGGAGCTGTCCGGACAGTCTCCCTCCAGAACTGCAGAAACGGCGTTCATTCCGCTGTCCTTCTCCTCGCAACCAGCCTTCGTACAAGGCTCTGAAGCACAAGCCCCAGTACCATCACGCAGATCATGATGGTCGTCAGGGCGTTTACGTCACCGGAAATCCCCGTCCGGTTCAGGGAAAGAATGAGCACCGGTAACGTGGACTGGCTGGCGCCTGCCAGCATGTTCGACATCACAACATCATCGATAGACAGGGTAAAGCACAGAAATGCCGAAGATACGATTCCCGGCATAATGCTGGGAATCGTCACCCGCACAAAAGTCTGAAAACGGTTTGCGCCGAGATCCATGGAGGCTTCCTCCAGCGTCTCATTGTCCCCCGAAATCCTCCCCTTTATGGTGACCACGGCATATGGAATACAGAAGGTACAGTGACCGACCAGGATCGTTCCCAGCCCCATGCGGATGCCCACGGTGATAAAAATGATCAGCATGGCCACAGCCAGTACGATTTCCGGTACGATGATCGGTACATAGATCATCATATTGATAAACTTCTTCGTGCGGAACTCAAATTTTTTCAGCCCGATTCCGCCCAGAACTCCCACCACTGTACTGATCACGGTGGCAAGTACCGCGATGACCAGAGAATAGATCAGCGCATCCCACAGTGTAGTATTGGTGAAGGAAAAGAGTTTTCTGTACCACTGTGTGGTAAACCCTTCCCAGGAATAGTTTCTTTTTGCGTCATTGAACGAAAATGCGACCATTACAGCCACAGGGATATAGAACAGGGTATACATGAGCACTGCGTAAAGATCTGCCAGAACGGACAGTCTTCTTTTTTTCCTTACCCTGCGGTTATCTTTCTCTGCCATCAGACCACCTCCATATCTTCAAGCCCGGCAAAGCGGGAATACAAAAAGATCAGAAGGGCCGTGATCACCAGGAGAAGCACGGAAAGCGCCGCTCCCAGAGGCCAGTTCCGTATCGCTCCGAACTGGTTCTTGATAATATTGCCGATATAGAGGACCTTTCCGCCGCCCAGCATATCCGTAACCGTATAAGTCCCCAGCGCCGGTATGAACGTAAGGATGATCGCGGAAAAGATACCCGGAAATGTCAGGGGCAGCGTAATTTTCAGAAAAGTCTTCGCCGGGCCTGCTCCCAGGTCAAAGGAAGCCTCCAGAAGAGATTTCTGAAGCTTTTCTATGGAAGAGTACATGGGGAGCACCGCGAAAGGCAGCATATTGGTGAATAAACCCACATTTACCAGCCAGTCTGTATACAGAAACATCACAGGCTTTTCTGTCAGCCCGAAATGCGTCAGCAGATAATTCACCGGTCCATTCACCTGGAAAAACAGCATCCACGCATTCAGCCGCATCATCCCGTTTGTCCAGAAAGGGATCATCAGCAGCATGATCAGCCGGGAGGCTGTCTCCTGGGGTTTCCTTGCAATATAGTATGCCAGGGGATATCCAAAAAGCAGGCAAAGCCCGGTAGTGACTGCCGCAACCCTGAAGCTCTTCAGGATCACGGTAAAATACATGGGATCCATGATGGTTTCGTAGCTTCCGACAGAAAAACGATATTCAATACCGCCGAAGGTTCCCCTGGTCATAAAGCTCACATAAATAATAAAAAGCAG
This sequence comes from Blautia sp., assembly GCA_017420455.1. Classification (GTDB taxonomy): domain Bacteria; phylum Bacillota; class Clostridia; order Lachnospirales; family Lachnospiraceae; genus Blautia_A. The sequence goes on along the minus strand of JAFOJB010000587.1, from coordinate 2,351 downwards.
GGGCAGCGTGACAAAGAGGACCATCCATAAGGAAACCGGCCCTGCCTGCGCCAGTAACGGAAGCCGGCTTTTCTTCCTTGCCGGGCTGCTGCTTTTTTCCGGAAGCCAGCGGCCGCCATACTGATCGTTCTGCTTTTTCTGATCGGAGGACTGTGCTTTCGGAGTTCTGTTATCATCCATTCCGGCATTCCCTCCCCTCAGCTTTGAAATCTGTCATCAGGCATGACAACCGCTTTTTCCGGTTTCCAGTACAGCTGGACCTTTTTCCCTTCCTCCAGTCCTTCGGTCTCTTCAAACCGGGAATATTTGACTTCCTGCCCGTCCGCTGTCCTCAGCATCACCTTGATCAGAGTTCCCATATAGACGGAATCCATCACCTGTGCCGGAAAAGAAAAACCAGGCTGCACACATTCCGATACGCAGAGCGCTTCCGGGCGTACACAGACACACACCCTGCTTCCCGGGGGACAGGTGTCATCGCCGGACAAGGCCTGTACCACGCCGATTTCTCTTTCTCTGCCGTTATCAGAAAGACCCATGTCCCTGCCGCTATACGCCAGACGGACAGTAAGAAGCTTCCCCTCCGCTTTTTCCACGACTCCTTCGAAAATATTGGATTCTCCGATAAAATCTGCGACAAACCGCGTTCTGGGTTTCTGGTAGATCTGAGAGGGCTGATCGATCTGCTCGATGACACCGTCCTTCATGACCGCGATGCGGTCGGACATGGTCATGGCTTCCTCCTGGTCGTGGGTCACATATACAAAGGTAATTCCCAGCTTTTTCTGAAGTCTCTTCAGTTCGATCTGCATCTGCTTGCGGAGCTGCAGATCCAGCGCGCCGAGCGGTTCATCGAGCAGGAGCACCTTCGGATTGTTGATCAGCGCTCTCGCGATGGCGACTCTCTGTTTCTGTCCTCCGGACAGCTCGTCCGGTTTTCTTTTTTCATACCCGGACATCTGCACCATCTCAAGCATTTCCTTTACCCGTTCTTTGATCTCGCTTTTGGGCATTTTCCTGATCGTAGGGCCATAAGCTACATTATCATAGACTGTCATATGGGGAAAAAGAGAATAATTCTGAAATACCGTATTCACATCACGCTGGTACGGCTCCTTATCCTCCACCCGTTCTCCCTGAACCAGGATGGTCCCTTCCGTGGCGTTTTCAAACCCCGCGATCATCCGCAGGGTAGTGGTCTTCCCACAGCCGGAAGGACCAAGAAGCGTCAGGAATTCCCCCTGCGCTATCTCCAGGTTCATATCCTTCACTACATGATTATTCCCATACCATTTCTCCACATGGGAAAGCGTTACAATCGGCTCACTCAAAAAACCACCCCTCTTGTAAAACGAAATCTCAGTGTTAGTCCAATTATAGCGCATACAGTGTGATTCCGCAATAAAATCAATGATCCCATGTTAAAAAGAAACCGGTTGAAGCTCTCGTCATCCCTGATTTGCCTCAAACTTATATCCCATACCCCATACGGTCTTGATATAATCTCCTTTGCTTCCCATTTTGCTGCGGAGCTTTTTTACGTGGGTGTCGATGGTCCGGGCGTCTCCGAAATAATCATAATTCCAGACAGAATTCAGGATCTTTTCCCTTGACAGAGCAAGGCCTGCGTTTTCCATAAAATAGGTAAGCAGCTCGAATTCCTTGAAGCTCAGCTCCATGGGCTGCCCGTCTACGGTGGCGATATGGGCTGCCTTGTCGATCACGATCCCTCCTGCAGAAATAACGTCGTCCGCGCTTCCCTGTCCGGAACGGCGAAGGATCGCTTCTACTCTGGCCACAAGGATCTTCGGACTGAAAGGTTTGGAAATATATTCATCTACGCCAAGCTCAAAACCAAGAAGCTCATCTCTTTCATCTCCTCTGGCTGTCAGCATGATGATCGGAACCTTGGAGTTTTTCCGTATTTCGCGGCATACCTCCCAGCCATCCATCTTCGGCATCATCACATCCAGGATGATCAGTGCGATATCTTTATCCTGATAAAAGAGATCCAGCGCTTCCTCTCCATCTCCCGCTTCCAGCACCTGGAAATTCTTTTTTGAAAGGAAATCCTTCACCAGCTTGCGCATACGGCTTTCATCATCCACAACCAAAACCTTCAAACCATCCATAACTGAGCCTCCTTTTCAGAATCCATTACTTTCCTTTTACAGTATGATACCAGTTAAATATGATGGATCTGTGAATTTTTCCAGGATTCTGTACATTCTGTACAGCTGACTGTTCACGGTCAAGCAGACAGGGGGCCAGACAGGGGGACGGTTCTTTTGTCTTTTAAAAAGACAAAAGAACCGTCCCCCTGTCTGGTCCCCTGTCTGGAACCGTCCCTT
>JAFOJB010000586.1 GCA_017420455.1 Blautia sp. | reverse complement strand
GAATTCTCCGAAGCACAGCAGAACCGCGCGCGCGGCACCTTCGCAGGTCTTCGCGAACATACCACGGAGATCCAGGGCTTCGGCGCCATCTGCGGACCGAAGATCATGGCCAACAAGGAAATGCTGGACAAGCTGATGAAGGAACGCGTCAAAGGCTTCGAGACAGCCATCGGGAATAAATGATCCCGGCGCAGAAAGACTGTTCAGCGGAATAATGCATAAAGAAAGGGGATGCAGGGCAATCATGTCCTGCATCTCTTTTTCTGTCTTTTTTGCCCGCTGCCTGCGTCAGAAAAAAAGAGGCTGTGAAAAAGCCGCTTCTTTTTTCACAGCCCCTCCTTGTGCATGTTTAGTCCCAGGGGTGCAGGACGACCTTGATGGCCTCTCCTGTCCTGGTCAGGCTGATTCCCTCGTTGATCCTGTCCAGGGGAAGGATGTGGGTGATAAACTTATCACTGGGGAAATTCTTATCGATGGCCAGCTGGAAGGCACGCCTGGACTGATCGTAGGAGGCGCCGAAGTGGCCCTTGATCCAGATATTGTTGTAGTGGATCAGGTTGCAGTCCAGTTCTGTCATGGAGCCCTTGGGAACGCCGCCGAAGAAGACCACCAGGCCTCCCTTTCTCACCATGTGGATGCTCTGGGTCTGGGTAGCGTTCACGGGAGTAGCGGAGATGACCTTGTCCGCGCCTTTCCCGCCGGTCAGGGCTCTGACTGCCTGAATGGGATCCTGCTCCGAGCTGTTGATGATCTCGTCCACGCCGAACTGCTTTGCCATCTCCAGCCGCTTCTGGTTGATGTCGATCATGATGACCCGCTGCACTCCCCGGATCTTGGAAATCTGGGCCATAAAATCGCCGATCGGCCCGGCGCCGATGATCACCATGGTATCCGGATAGCCGGCCCTGATATTCTCGAGGCAGGCAAAAACGGAGGTGAGGGGTTCTCCGAGACTTGCCGCTTCATAGGTGACATCATCCGGGATTTCATAGATTCCGCCATAATGGATCTTTTCGCCTCCGACAGCAATGTACTGGGCGAATCCTCCGGTACCTGCAAGCTTTGCCACATGCTCGTTGGCGCAGTTTTCGCTGTGTCCGGTAATACATTCCTCGCATTCCATGCAATATGTACCGGGGAATAAAAACAGACGCTGGCCGACCCGGTATTTTGTCTGCTTCGGGCCGATCTCATCCACACAGCCGACGATCTCATGTCCGTAGATAAAAGGATAGTTTCCTCTGCGGGAATCGGAAGTGAGATTCCGGATATCGGAACCGCAAAGCCCCACCGCCATGATCTTCAGGATCAGGCCGTCCTCCGGGCAGGCCGGTTTCTCTGTCATTTCCACCCGGATATCATTTGGTCCGTACATAAGAGCTGCTTTCATCTGCATAAAAAGATTCCTCCGTTTCGCTGTTTTTCTGCCGATCTGTTTCGACGCTGCGTCTTCTGATCATACCGGATCATTCCGAAGGAGCAGGAAGTATCCGGGAAGATCCGGAAAAAGGAACCCGCAGCGTCTTTGTTTCCTTTACTATAAAGCAGAAGGCTTACCATACACAAGTATTGAATTTCCTCTTTATAGAGGAAAAGCGGATTTTGATAATCTCAGCTCTTCATGCTACCATATTCACAGAAGATCACGGTGTGAAAAGACATCGTTTCAATGAACAATCTTCTGGTAAATGAACGATCTTCTGATAAATGAACGGTCTTCTTGTATCGGAATCAGAAAACGACAGGAAATCGTCATCTGACAACAATGTTTGTCAGGATATTCTTGTGAATAAGAGGAGGAAACGAAATGGCGGATAATTATCTGATCGGCATGGATCTGGGTACCACGAATGTAAAAGCAATCCTGATGGATGAAGAGGGAAATGTCCTGGCCAGGGCTTCCCGGGAGAATCATCTGATCTTTCCCGGCCTGAATATGGTGGAGCAGAGTCCGGACGAATGGTGGCAGAATTCCTGCCAGATTTTCCAGGAGATCACCTCGAACGTCAGCGAAGAGGTGCTGAAGAACATCAGGGGAATCTGCATCAGCTCCCAGACGGTTACCATGCTTCCGGTGGACAGGGACGGGAAGCCTCTTCGCAACGCCATGATCTGGATGGATACCCGCTCCGCGAAGGAAATGCATTATATTTCCATGATGCTGGGACACGATCATTTTGTGGATATCATCGGCGGCCAGCCGGATGTGGCGTTTCTTCCGAATAAGATCCTGTGGTACAAGAAAAACGAGCCGGAGCTGTTCCGGAAAACCTGCAAGGTACTGCAGGCCAGCTCCTATATCAATCTCCGCCTGACAGGAAAAATGACGGCAGATAAGGATCAGGCGGTGCGCACCCAGTGCCTGGATATCAACAGGATGGAATGGTCCGAAGAGATCGGGGATGTACTTGGAGTAAATTTACAGGAGCTTCTCCCGGAGATCAGCGAGGTGACGGATATCATCGGAACCGTGACAGAAGAGGCCTCCAGGCTTACCGGCCTTCCGTCAGGCATCCCGGTGACTGCCGGTGCCAGCGACGCCATGACGAGCGTATACGCTACCGGTCTCACCAGGATCGGAGAAGGCTGCGAGTCCTCCGGCACCACTTCCCTTGTTTTCGCGGGAAGTGAAACTCCCAGCGCCAACAATGTTCCCGTGGTTACAAAGCCATATTCCGTGGAGGGCGTTCCCTATATTTTCGACGCACCCATCAACACCTCCGGCGCCGCGATCAAATGGTATATCGACAACATGGGCCAGCTGGAGGCGGCCGAGGCTGCGCGGCAGGGAATGAATGTGTATACGTATCTGAACGAGGCAGCCATGAATGTACCTGCCGGAAGCAATGGAACCATGTTCTTCCCGTACCTTCTGGGAGAACGGGCGCCGCTGTGGAACTCCCATGCCAGAGGAATGTTCATCGGAATGTCCATGGACACCAGGCACAATGATTTCCTCCGGGCTGTCTTTGAGGGAACCGCCTTCGCGCTGCGCCATGTGGTGGAGACCATCAAGGCATCCGGCGCAAAGGTGGACTGCCTGCGCATTACCGGAGGCGGCAGCAAGTCCCGCACCTGGTCCATGATCAAGGCTTCCATGCTGCGGGTCCCGGTCATGATCCTGGATGGAAAATCCGGAGACGTGCCCTTCGGCGCCGCGCTGATCGCCGGTCAGGCAACAGGAGTCTTCCGGGATATGACAGAGACCATCCGCAAGGTCATCAAGGTGAAGGAAGTCATTCAGCCCAATGAAGAATGGGCCAGGATCTACGACAAGCTCTACCCCTATTATATTCAGATGTATCAGGATCTGGACAAGGACTTCCTCCGGCTGCGCAACACCTGGATCGAAATCGAGGCCAGAGAAAAGACCGACAGGTGATCGGCCAGACAGGGG
>JAFOJB010000585.1 GCA_017420455.1 Blautia sp. | reverse complement strand
GCAGATTATCCCGTATATTATCCAAAGGAAGGCTGGGCGGAGCAGGATCCGGAAGACTGGTGGAACGCAGTCTGTACGGCTGTCCGTGCTGTCCTGGAGAAAGGAAGCATAAAGCCGGAGGAAATTGCGGGCATCGGGATCGACGGGCAGAGCTGGTCAGCCATACCGGTGGACAGGGAAGGCAATGTTCTTTGCCGCACCCCTATCTGGATGGATACCCGCGCCTCCGGTATCTGTGACCGGCTGAACCAGGAGATCGGGAAGGAGCGGATCTTCGGGACGGCAGGCAATTCTCTTCAGCCCTCCTATACCACGGCCAAGATCCTGTGGTATCGTCAGGAGCTTCCGGAGGTTTATAAAAAGACATATAAGATCCTGCAGTCCAACAGCTTTATCGCCTGTCGTCTGACAGGGAAATTTACCCAGGATCTTTCCCAGGGCTATGGCCTTCACTGCTTTGATATGCGGCGCGGCTGCTGGGATGCACAGATGTGCGGACTTCTTTCCATTCCGGAAGGATTTCTGCCGGATATTTTCCCCTGCGATCAGATCGTGGGTACGGTCACGAAGGAAGCCGCAGAGAGAAGCGGCCTGCTAAGAGGGACGCCGGTGGCAGCGGGGGGACTGGACGCAGCCTGCGCGACCCTTGGCGCCGGGGTCATCCACCCGGGAGAAACCCAGGAACAGGGAGGACAGGCCGGAGGCATGAGTATCTGCACGGATACCTACAAGGCCGACCCCCGTCTGATCCTTGGTTACCACGTGGTACCCGGACTCTGGCTTCTGCAGGGCGGAACCGTGGGAGGCGGCGGCTGCATGCGGTGGTTTGAACAGCAGTTTGCCGGGTATGAAAGACTGATGGAGAAGGAGACACAGGAAAGCTCTCTGGTGCAGCTGAATCACCTGGCCGAAAAGGTGCCTGCAGGCTGTGAAGGACTGGTATTCCTCCCCTATATGGCAGGAGAAAGATCTCCCATCTGGAATCCGAAGGCAAAGGGAGTTTTTTATGGCCTGGATTTTTCCAAGACCAAAGGTCATTTGGTCCGGGCGGTCATGGAGGGAGTAGCCTTCTCTCTGCAGCATAATCTGCAGATCGCAGAAGAAGCCGGAGCAGAGGTAAAGGTGCTGCGCGCCATGGGCGGGTCTGCAAATTCCCTGCTGTGGACCCAGATCAAGTCCGACGTGACAGGAAAACCGGTGGTGGTTCCCTCTTCCGATACGGCGACCACTCTTGGCGCAGCCATTCTGGCAGGTATCGGCACCGGCTTTTACCGGGACTACGAGGAGGCTGTGCAGACCACAGTAAAGGAAACAAGAAGCCACCGGCCCAACCCGGAAAACAGAGAAATCTATGAAAAATCGTACCATCTGTACCGGCAGCTGTATGAAAACCTGAAGGAGCTGATGCGATGAAGATACACCATCCGGAATTATCCGGAAAAAACGATGCCGGATGGGGAAGAGAACCACAGGATTATAAAAAAGGCAGGGACGGCATAAAACCCCCGGACGGATATGCGCTGCATGAAGCCTGATGGAAGCCGGAAAAATCCGGGACAGACCGGAGAAAATAAAAGAGAAATGAGAAAGAAACAGGCAGGAGGAATACGCGAAATATGAAAGCAGCAGTCGTAGTGGCGAATGAAGATGTGCAGTATCAGGAAATAGAGGAGCCGCAGGTAAAACCGGGCTTTGTGAAGATTAAGGTGAAGGCCTCCGGGATCTGCGGCTCGGATGTGCCCAGGGTCCTGCATCACGGCGTGCATTTTTATCCGATCGTCCTGGGACATGAGTTTTCAGGCGATGTAACAGAGGTGGGGGCAGGCGTTACCAAGGTGAAGGTCGGAGACAGGGTTTCCGCGGCGCCTCTTCGTCCCTGCATGAAATGCGATGATTGTCAGAACGGGAATTTTTCTCTCTGCAAGCATTACAGCTTTATCGGTTCCAGAGAGCAGGGAGCCAATGCGGATTATGTGGTGATCCCTGAGCAGAATGCCGTCCCCTTCGATCCTTCCATCTCCTACGAGCAAGGCGCCATGTTCGAGCCCTCCACCGTAGCCCTTCACGGAGTTCTGCAGAACCAGTACCAGGGCGGAAGAAACGTGGCGGTCCTGGGCTGCGGCACCATCGGAATCTTTACCATGCAGTGGGTCAGGATCTTCGGGGCGAAAAAGGTGGTAGTCTTCGACATTTCCGACAAACGTCTGGAGCTGGCAAAGCGGATGGGCGCTGACGAGGTGATCAATACGAAGGATGCGGACTTCATGGAAAAAGCCATGGCCCTCACAGGCAATAAGGGCTATGATTTTGTCTTCGAGTCTGCCGGCGCGCCGCCCACCATGTATATGGCCTTCGAGCTGGCTGCAAATAAAGCCCATGTGTGCTTTATCGGAACTCCCCATGTGGAGCTTACTTTTACCCAGAAGATGTGGGAGAACATGAACCGGAAGGAATTTACCCTGACAGGGTCCTGGATGTCCTACAGTTCTCCCTTCCCGGGAAAGGAATGGGATCTGACCGCCCATTATTTTGCCACCGGCCAGCTGAAATTCGATCCGGAATTCATTTACAGGAAAATGCCCATGTCCCAGGCACAGGAAGCCTTCCAGCTGTACAAGACGCCTGGTCTGGTACAGGGAAAGATCCTGCTCATGAACGAAGACTGTTAAGAACGGAGAGCTTTATAAAAAATGATACTTACGGTAACGGCCAATGCGGCCATCGATAAAAGATATGTTGTGGAACGTTTCGGCGTGGGAAATGTAAACCGGGTGAAGAGCTGTACGGCCAATGCCGGGGGAAAAGGGATCAATGTGGCCAGAGTCGCCTCCATTGTGGGAGAACGGATGACAGCCACCGGGTTTCTTGGAGGCCATGCCGGGAAGTTTATTTCCGAGAGAGTAGAGGCAAGGGGAATCAGGAGCGAGTTCGTCTGGTGCGAGGGCGAGAGCCGTACCTGCATCAACATCTGGGATGAGGTAAACCAGCAGCAGACAGAATTCCTGGAGCCGGGGTTCGAGGTAACAAAGGACGACTGTGACAGGCTGGTGGAGAAGTTCACATCTCTTCTCCCGGAATGCAGGGTCGTGACGATTTCCGGCAGCGCGCCGAAGGGGGCAGACTCCGATCTTTACAAACGTCTGATCCGGAACGCAGAGGCAGCGGGGAAGCCGGTGCTTCTGGATACCTCCGGGCAGCTTCTGGAGGACTGCCTGCTGGAGCGGCCCACACTGATCAAACCGAATATCGATGAAATCCGCGCGCTTACGAAAAATCCCATGAATTCCAGGGCATCGCTTCTTCATGCGGCATCCGAGCTTCACCTTGACGGGATCAGGATCGTTGTAATCTCTCTTGGCGCGGATGGCTCTCTGGTTTCCACAGACGAGGGGGCTTTCGAGGTGAAGGTGCCGAAGATCCAGGCGGTAAACACGGTCGGCTGCGGAGATTCCATGATCGCAGGATTCGCGGTGGGCATTTCCCGGGGACTTCCCATGGAAGAGGTGATCCGCCTTGCCAGCGCTGTTTCCGCGGCAAACGCCATGCGGCTGGAAACAGGGTTTATCGTAAAAGAGGATATGGAAAACCTGCTGCCGCAGATTTCCATCAGAAAGCTGTAAGGTTCGGGCGCGGAATGGGCAGGCCTGGCCGCCCGGCCCGCTGCCTGCGGGAACAACGGAAGATGTAAATACAGAGGAGGAAGATTTATGACACAGATCGATCCGGCAAAAGTGCCGCAGAGAAAATTGTATACAGGTGCCCTGATGCCGGCACTTGGAATGGGAACCTTTGGGAGCGACCATGCTTCACCGGAACAGGTAGCAGCTTCCGTAGAAGGCGGGATCAGGGTTGGATACCGTTCCTTCGACTGCGCGGCCTGTTATGGAAACGAGGATAAGATCGGAGAGGTATTCCGGAAGGCTTTCCAGGAAGGCCTGGTAAAGAGAGAAGAGCTTTTCATCGCCTCCAAGGTCTGGAACGACATGCACGGGGATGGAGATGTGCTCCTGGCCTGCGCGAAGACACTGAAGGATCTGAAGCTGGATTATCTGGACATGTACTATGTCCACTGGCCTTTCCCGAATTATCATGCACCCTTCTGCGACGTGGATGCCAGAAATCCTGATTCCGTACCCTTTACCGTTGAGCGTTTCATGAAGACCTGGAGACAGATGGAAAGGCTGGTGGATATGGGCCTGACAAAGCATATCGGAATGTCCAACATGACGATTCCGAAGCTGGAAGCGGTCCTGCCTCTGTGCCGCATCAGGCCGGCCTCCATCGAGATGGAGCTGCATCCCTGCTTCCAGCAGCCGGAGCTTTTCGACTACTGCAGAGAAAAAGGAATGCAGGTC
>JAFOJB010000584.1 GCA_017420455.1 Blautia sp. | reverse complement strand
CCTGGACACGCTTTCCACGGAAAAGAAAAAAGACTCCCTGGAGGTCTTCACCCACAGGCTCGCCACCATGGCCTGCAAGGCAGCAGTCAAGGGAAACCACGTCCTCTCCGAAAAAGAAGCGGACCACCTGATCGATGAGCTTCTTTCCCAGGACAACCCCTACCATTGCCCCCATGGAAGGCCGACCATCATCCGGATGTCCAGAAGCGAGATCGAAAAGAAATTCCACAGGATACTGTAATGCAGAAAGATAAGGAGACAGATCAGTGACCAGTAAACCACCTCTGATTGTTCTGACCGGCCCTACCGCCGTGGGGAAGACAGCGCTGTCCATTGGCCTTGCAAAGGCTGTGGGCGGCGAGATTATTTCCGCGGATTCCATGCAGGTCTATAAACACATGAATATCGGCTCCGCAAAGATCTCCCCTTCCGAAATGGAAGGGGTTCCCCATCATCTGGTGGATATTCTGGAGCCGACAGAGGAATTCCATATCGTGCTGTTTCAGAAGCTGGCCAGGGAAGCCATCGGCCAGATCCTTGAACGGGGCCATGTTCCTATCCTTGTAGGCGGAACCGGCTTCTATATTCAGGCTGTCACAAGGGACATCGACTTCACGGAGGCGGAGCAGGAGACCGCCCTTAGAAAGGAACTTCAGGAATTCGCGAATAAAAACGGGGCAGAGGCGCTCCACTAAAGGCTTGCCGAGGTTGACCCCGAAAGCGCGGCCGCCCTGCATCCCAATAATGTCAAGCGCGTCATCCGCGCACTGGAATTCTATTACCAGAACGGAACGCCCATCTCCGGCCACAATGTGGAGCAGAGACAGAAGACGACCCCCTACAACCTGGCCTATTTCGTCCTGAACGCTCCCCGGGAGCTTCTCTACCGAAGGATCGATGAACGGGTGGACCAGATGATCGGGCAGGGGCTTGTAAAGGAGGTAGAATTCCTGAAGAGCCTTGGCTGCCGCAGGGGAATGTCCTCCATGCAGGGTCTTGGCTACAAGGAGATCCTTTCTTACCTGGAGGGAGAAACCACCCTGGAGGAAGCGGTTTCCATCATCAAAAGAGATACCCGGCATTTCGCCAAACGGCAGCTTACTTGGTTCCGCCGGGAGGAGGATGTGCTCTGGGTCGACAAAGAAAAATTCGGTTATCAGGAGGATCAGATCCTTTCCTATATGCTGTCCGTATGCGAGGACAGACAAATCGCAGGAGGAAAAAGACAGGAATGAAAACAATGTATGAACAGCTGGGCATCTCTGCGGAGGTCTACGAATTCTGCCGGAAGATCGAGGAAGGCCTCGAGGGCAGATTCCGGGAGATCGACCGTATTGCCGAATACAATCAGATGAAGGTGCTTCTGGCGATGCAGAAAAACCGGGTCAGCGAGGAATGCTTCGGCGCCTCCTCCGGCTATGGTTACAACGACCACGGAAGGGAAACGCTGGAACAGGTTTACGCGGACACCTTCCACACGGAGGCAGCCCTGGTGCGTCCTCAGATCGCCTGCGGAACCCATGCCCTGGCCATCGCCCTTTTCGGAAATCTTCGCCCCGGAGACGAAATCCTTTCTCCTGCGGGAAAGCCCTACGACACACTGGAGGAGGTGATCGGCATCCGTCCCTCCAGAGGCTCCCTGGCAGAATACGGCGTCACCTATTCCCAGGTCGATCTGCTGCCGGACGGGAAATTCGATTACCCGTCCATCCGGAACGCCATCCATGAAAAGACCCGCCTCATCGAGATCCAGCGTTCCAAGGGATATCAGACCCGGCCCTCCTTTTCCGTCCGG
>JAFOJB010000583.1 GCA_017420455.1 Blautia sp. | reverse complement strand
TGGTCTGGGGTGCTGCCGTCAACAGCTATGCCGGACAGGAGACAGGCCTTGGAAAAATCGTGATGCCGACCGGAGATATGGCGGTGCACAGGCCCTCGCAGCCGATGGAGATGCTTTCCACCTCGGATGTCACTAAGATCAATGAGAATATGGCGTCTTATGCCGGAAATCAGAAAAATCTGCTGAAAAACAAGGCGAAGAATTATTATTACTATAACAACCTGGAACCGGTGGCGAAAGAAATCTATGATGTAATGTACGGCGTGGCAGCAGACCCTTCCAGTCTGGGGAATATCGGTCTGATCATGACCTTTATCGATCCTTCGAGCGATGAGTTCTATTTTGCCTTCAATATGGCGTACCGGGCGATCTGCTTTGACCATCCGGAGCTGTTCTGGCTTTACTCCCGCCAGGAGGCGGAAATGTGCTATGGATCGGAAGCGGTCAGTCAGAACGGGTTCTATTTTGTCTATGTCATGATGGATGAGCCCTTTAAAAACTTTGAAAGCCAGATGAAAGCATTCAACGAAGCTGCTGATCTTTTCCTCAGAGATATCGATACCGGCATTTCGGAATATGAGACGGTAAAACAGATCCATGACAAACTGCTCAGAATGGTAACATATGATTATCCCGTCGCTGATCATGCGGTCTTGTCCATGAAAGGGCAGGATCTGGCACATACGGCATACGGCGCCCTGGTAAAGGATTCTTCCGGCAAGGCAAATCTCGCAGTATGTGACGGATATTCACTCGCCTTTGAATATCTTCTGCAGCAATGCGGTATCGAATCTGTTTTTATCGGCGGTATGGCTGGTCCAACCGAGGAGGAGGCCGGCATGCATGCCTGGAATATGGTGAAGATCGATGGCATCTGGTATGAAGTGGACAGCACCTGGGACGACAGCTGGGGGGATCTGGAACTGGATCTGGAGAAGGAGCTTCAGACGCTGACGGAGGATGATGTTTATCAGTATCTTCTTGAGGCCTTGCAGGATCCGGGATACCGGAATAAGCTGGATCATTTTCTGTTCCTCTTATCGACGGAGGAGATGAGACATTTTATTTCCGATGACACCTACGACTATATCAGCAATGACAGAACGATGCAGGTGAATCTTCCTCAGGAATGTGTTCATATCCGGCTGGTGGACGCAATGGATCCAAATGATCCGGATCCGGAGATCATCAGGCTTGCGCCGATCGCATTGCAGAATTATATTGACTGATGCCTTCTGGCAGCTGGAATCATAAGCTGATCCCGGCACTTTCCGAAAACAGGTACAGAGCACAGAAAACAGATTTTGTCGTCGGCCGTATTCTGGCCGGCTCTGCAAAATCGCCATCCGACAGCAATGCCTGTCGGTATATTCCTGTGAATAAGAGGAGGTGAATTTATGCTGAAAACCCGCAACAGGGGAAACGTAAGGATCCTTTCGATCCTTATGGCGTTTGTCATTTCAGGCACGAGTCCTTCTTTTGTTTATGCATTGGACGATGTGGCTGAAAATCTTGTATCCTCTGCAGTTACGCTTGCAGACCAGGACCTGGAGGGAAATACGGATTCCATCCGTATTCTTCTGCAGAATTGCGTGAACCTGCTGGAGGATGGAGATCCGGTGAAGGGAACGCTGCAGAGTGTCCTGACGCTTCTGGATTCAGGTACGGCAAATGCGCAGGCCATCATCGTACTGCTGCGCTCCGTGGCAGATCAGGCGCCTGCGGGGAATGCGGAATCCGAAGCTGCGTCCGCCATACAGGGCAGTTCCGTGCAGGAAAAAGCAGCAGATGAAAATCCGGAAGAGGTAATTCCGGCAGGGGATATTTCCGGAAAGGAAAACCCGGTGCAGGAGACTCCGGTGCAGGAGAGTCCGGTGCAGGAGATTCCGGTAGAGGAGCCCCCGGTGCAGGAGAGTCCGGTGCAGGAGCCCCCGGTACAGGAACCCCCGGCAGAGGAACCCCCGGCAGAGGAACCCCCGGTGCAGGAGAATCCGGTGCAGGAGACTCCCGTAGAGGAGCCCCCGGTGCAGGAGACCCCGATCCAGGAGAATCCGGTGCAGGAGATTCCGGTACAGGACCTCCCGGTACAGGAGCCCCCGGTAGAGGAGCCCCCGGTACAGGAGACCCCGATCCAGGAGAGTCCGGTGCAGGAAAATCCCGTTCAGGGGACCACGGTACAGGGGCGGCCGCAGGAGGAGAATTTCGGAAATCTCGAACTGGAGCCAAGTGAGCTTGGGCTTCCCGTTTATGAGGCCGCCTCGTACATTAAACATGTTTTTCAGGAGGAAATGCTGGTAGATGTCCCTCAGAACTGGGGCAACAACGCTTCCGGACGTGCTTTGACATCTTATTCACCGGTAAATGCGTCTGGTGCCATAAGCCCGTCGGCAGGGACGCTGACCATAAGCTATTTTCCTGCAGAGGGAAAGGATCAGAAGGAGGCTTTTGACAACTATACAAAAAACATCGCGGGTATGAGCGTTACCACATACCTGGCCTATGAGGATGCAGTTGCCGCGGATTTGCCCGCCAGAAAGCTGGATTTCAGCATGAGCGTCGGCGCGAACCAGTTCCTGTGCCAGACGGTCTGCTTTGCCTACGGGAAGATGATCTATGCCATAGAGCTGATGCAGGGCCTTCAGTCCGAATATGACTATTTCCCGGTCTACCATCGTATCCTGAAGACTGCGGAGATCGGCGATGAGAAGAGAGTGGCTGAAGTAAAGCGCTCTCAGGAGCATCCGACGGTTACGCCGCCTCCTGCCGCAGAAGCCACTCCGGTACCTTCGCCGGTTCCTGCCATAGAAGCCACCCCGACGCCTTCGCCTGTGCCGGAAGAGAAACCTGACTGGAACGCGGAAGATATGGGTACATTTCAGTATATGATCAATGGTCATACCTACCAGTTCCCGACAGCGGTACAGGATATTTCTCAGGAAGATCTGCCGCTGGATTTTCAGGCAGTGATTCCTTATGATTTCCATTCCGACGCCGATATGGTCGGCGGAAGCTGGACCGAAATCGTGAATACACAATACTATTATTTTGAGAACACGCTTTTCAAGGAAATGGCCGGAGTGACAAACATGAGCGGCCGGCCGGCAGGCGCATCCGAATGTATGCTCACTGCACTGATCGATACAGGAGGAGACAGTATAGACATTGCCCTGCCGGGAAATATCCGTATATGGGGAAATGAAAGCGATATTTATAATGCCTTCCCGGAGTTCCGGGGGAGGGAACTGAATGGACTGGCAGGCTTCAGAGGCAATGAACTGCTGTATGCCTGCAATGTCCGGGACGACGGGTGCCACGGTTACGTACTGATCAGAAACGACGCGCCTTATTACAGCGCAGTATCGATCATCTGCACAGGAGGCAGGATCATAGAGATCAGCTTCGAGTGTCTGGGATCAGAACGCGCGAAGGGCGTGTTCCTGTAGCATTCCGGAAAAATGAATGATTCCAGTACAGAAAATCATATTTCGATGAACGAGGATTTTTTGTTCCGGACGGCACCGCAGCATCTGAAACAATGCGGTGTATTGTAACCAGGTGCTGCGGTGTGATATAGAGCAAAAACCCGTTCAGCGGAACGATGTCTTTTGCGCCGGAACCATGAATACAAAGATTCAGGAAAGGAAGAGGTATTTATGATGAAGAACAGAATATTTAGAAGATGCCTGTCGGTCCTTCTCGTTTTTATTCTGATGATCAGCAGTATGACCGTGCAGCTGACATTTGCCGATGTGGCTGATTCCAGGTATCAGCTTGTGCTTACCCTGGCGGCTGATATTACCTCAGCCGAGAAAGCAGATCTGCTGAACTATTTCGGTATCACGGAAGATCAGGCGAAGGTGATTACCATAACGAACGCGGATGAATACGCGCATCTGGGAGATATCATTTCCGCGGATCTGATCGGGACACAGACCTACAGCAGTGCCCTGATCCGGCTCACGACAAGCGGCGGCATCCGGGTGAAGACTGCGAATATGTACTTTGTCAACGCCAACATGATTTCTTCGGCCCTGACTACCTCCGGCGTTTTTAACTGCGAAGTGCTGGCCGCAGCACCGTTTTCCGTTTCGGGCACAGGCGCCCTGACAGGAGTTATGATGGCCTATGAAGCCGGGACAGGGACGGCGCTTGACCCGGAGAAAAAGAAGCTCGCAAACGAAGAAATTGTGATCACGGGGGAGATCGGCGAAACCGTCGGACAGGAACAGGCCACTCTGGTGGTGAATGATATCAAGATCGTGATCGTGCGCGACGGGATCTCACAGGAGCAGGAGGTCAACCAGGTAGTCGACGACGTGATCGCCACAACACAGGCCGCCGCAGAGGAAGCGGCTGCAGCACAGGGACTGCCTGCCCCGGCAAAGCTTGGCACTGTGGAAACCCAGAAGCTCTATAATTTCGGCTACAAATTCAGCCAGATGAAGTACAGCTACGCGGACCTGCAGCCTACCCTGGAACGTGTTACCCGGAATATCACGAAGAGCACCGGAATTGCTGACCCCATCACAGATACCTTTACCACGCCGGAGGATGATGCGCTGTCCATTGACAGTATCCTTCTGAACACCAACGATTCCGTCATGGGAGAAGGGGCAAATATCAACGCGACAGACAGTGTTGCGCTGGGAGATCATCCTGCCGAAGAAATTGAGGTATACTCCGGAGACGTGCGCCTGACAAAAGCCGGGGGGATCAAAGCGGACCGCTTTATTTCCGGCTCCAGTCTCATTGCGTTCAAGGATGTGAACGGTCTGTACGCCCTGATGGACCTGAACGGGAATATTCTGACAGAATCTGCGTATACAGACGAGTTCAGGAGCAAATACGGCCTGATCACCGCAAAGCTTGCAGACGATAACAGGCATGGCGGCGTCCTGAATACAGATGGCACGATACTGGTTCCCTTCCAGTATGATGTAGTGGAGGTACTCGGCAATCTCTGGGCTGCGGGTATTTATCTCGTGGAAGGTACCAGCGACGATTACGATTATTATGGCTATGGAGGAGGGAAATACCAGATCGGTACGGTCGATCTGTACTACTTCGGGAATGACAAATCCGCCCCGGTATCTTCTCTGACCAGAGAACAGTACGGGGAAGGATATGCAGTCGGCGATTATCTGAACGTCCGGGACCGGAACGGCACGGTTGTCACCTATGATCCGGATTTCCAGATCATCCAGTATCCGGACAGTCTGTATGATTCTTCCTATGATGAAGCACACCGGGCTGCAGAAGAGCTGTCCTCCCGAATGAACGGGTCTGTCTCCAGATTCGAAGGAAATTACGCAAAGATCTACAGAGATGGAAAGTATGGCGTGGTAGACCGGTATGGGAATATCATTATCCCGACCGAGTTCGATTCGATCTACAGTACGGACGGTTCCATCATCACAGGCGGGTACACACTTGCGAAAAAGGATGGAAACTCTGTCTTTGTCGTGCAGGGAGGCACCGTGACTGCGCAGTATGCGGTTGATCCCTGGAGCCTGTACAACAACGGTATGGCATCTTATATGAAGGATGAAAATAAAGTGTACACCATCTACTCCGGAGACGGCGTGGTGAGTACCCTGGATGCAAAATACAGCTATCTTTCTCCTCTGGATGCATCGAAGGGTTTACTGTGGAAAGCGCAGCTTCCGGATTACAGCTATGACCTGATCGACTGGCACGGAAATGTCCTGCTGTCCGACTGCAAAGACTATTCCATTTCCGCCAATGGAAATTATCTGATCGCGCAGGACGGGTATACATCCAGTTCGCTCTACCTGGTCAATGACGCTTCACCTGTCTCCATCGCGGAAACCGCAGGAGGCGCTTCCGAGCTGGAAGCACAGATCAGAGAAGGGGCGTCTCTGGAGGCTTATCAGGGAGATCCGGCCGTAGAGCTGCTGGCTACGACGATCGCCAGCGATTTCATCAGCGGGACCAGTCTTATGATCGCGGAAGATCCGTCCACGGAAAAGTGGCTGATCGCGGATGTCAGCGGCAGGACGCTGACGGAAGCGAAATATACCAATAATTTTGAGCATCATTATGGCTGGCTGATCGTCGAGGAAGAGGGAGCCGGAAGAGGACGTTATGGAGTCCTTTCCATGAACGGCAGTCAGGTACTTCCCTGCGAATATGATGTTGTGAAGGTGCTGAACGAAAACTGGATCGTTTCCTATAAGCTGGTACCCGGTGGAACCGAGGGGGACCACGATTTCTCCATCTGGGGGACGAAAAAAGAGTATTATCTGATCGATCAGGCGGTCGTCAGCCATGTAACACAGACGGATATCAGTTCCGTGACGCTGACAAGAGACCAGATCATGGATATCCAGGCGTGCGAGGAATATATCAATGTCAAGAATCGTATCGACGGTACCGTGACAACCTATGATGCAGCCTTTACCGCAGTTGCGACCGTGAGCTATGTCAGCAGCTTCCAGGGATTTGACTCGATGGCCGTTCTGCAGAAGACGATACAGGACAAGACAGGAGGCTCTTTATATGACGCGAATTTCCCGGACGGATACTCCCGTCTTGCATATTACACAGGCGGTGAGTCGACGTTCGGCGTCGTCGATATGAACGGAGATTTCGTGATCCCGGCAGAATTCGAAGGGATAAAGAACGCATATCTGGATCAGGGCTCCTGCCTCTGGGCGAATGGGTACTTCTGCGTAGAAAAGGATGAAAAGATCGGTTATGTAACGGAGGGAGGAAATATTACCTGCGAGATCAGCTATCCGGAAGACGACTGCACAAACGGAGGAATGGCGGCATCTCTGAAAAACGCAGATGGCAGCTATTCCCTGATCGCGGCGGATGGAGTAAAGACGGATGGTTACCAGAACCTTATCAGCCTTGAAGGCGGCAGGGGATTATTCTGGAGATGCAGGAATGCTTCCGGATATGGATATGATCTGATCGACTGGCATGGAAATCAGTTCCTGAATAACTATAACAGGCTGAAAATATCGGGAGACGGGAAATACATTCTGGCACAGAAGAGCTATGGGGATAACTTTGAACTCTATGGCGTAGACGGGGCAAAACTGGAAGGAGCAGACAATGCTTCGAATGCCGGCACGGATATTGTCCCCGCAGATGATACCGGAAACGACGCCGTGGACAATACAGCCGCTGACGCCGCCGGAAACGCCGCCGCGGACAATACAGCCGCAGATGCCGCCGGAAACGCCGCTGCGGACAATACGGCCGCTGACGGCGCCGGAAACGCCGCCGCGGACAATACAGCCGCAGATGCCGCCGGAAACGCCGCTGCGGATAATACAGCCGTAGATGCCGGAAATGGCGCCGCGGATAGTGCAGTCACTGATGCCGCCGGAAATGCCGCCGTGGACAATTCGTCAGAGGATGAGAGTGGAAACAGCGCTGCGGAGATTCCGGCAGAAGGCGGCGACACAGCTGCTGCTCCGGACGATTCTGCCGGAGAAGACGACAACGGAGCTGGCGTTCCGGACGATTCTGTCACAGACGATATGCAAGACAACGGCACGGGAGAAACACCGTCCGGAAATGCGGCTGTCGAATCAGCAAAGGCATATATTTCCAGTGTCCTGAATCTGGCTGCCATTGATCTGGAAGCCAACCGGGATGCGATCGGAACTCTGCTTCAGGAAGCTCAGAAATCGCTGGGTGATCAATATCCTGGCGCCGCGGGTCTGCTGAGCAGCGCCGCCAGTCTGATATCAGCCGGAAACGCAGATCTTACGTCGGTTACGACATTAATCAACACTGCACTGGGCATGCTTGGATAATATTTTCGACGTTGCTATTCACAGCCTGTCCGGATACGAGACCGGATTCTTGTGCCTGCACGGAAAATCCGGTCTCAGATCCGGGAAAGACTGCGAAAGCAGTCACTCCACAGGATGAGAAATTCAGGCGCGAAGCGCCAGGAGAGCCCGCAGGGCGGGAATTCCGAATGTTGTGGAGGGTTCTGAACAGTATCTTTCCGACAACAGGGCATGTCAGTTTATACTTGCGTATAAGAGGAGAAACGGAAATGGAAAACGCACTCAATATGGATACCGTAAGGCTTTCAGAGGATAAGAAATCGATCGTGATCGTGGATCAGACTCTGCTGCCGAACGAATGTAAATATCTTTCCATCAGGACGGCAGGAGAAATCTGGGAGGCAATCTATATGCTCCGGGTACGCGGCGCCCCGGCCATCGGCGTGACAGGAGGTTTTGCCTATTATCTGCTGGCGGACCAGCTGCAGACGGAGGACAAGGCAGAATTTGTGAAAGAATGCATAAAGAACATGGAATATATCAATTCCTCCCGCCCCACGGCAGTAAACCTTTCCTGGGCGCTGAACCGGATGCACAGCCTGATGCTTTCCCGTATTGAGCAGCTTTCCATCCCGGAAATGAAAAGGCTGCTTCTGGAAGAATCAGAAGCGATCCGTCAGGAAGACATTCAGATCTGCCGCAGCATCGGGGAACACGGTTTCCGGCTTCTGGAACAATTAGGTAAAGGCGTGGGGATCATGACACACTGCAACGCCGGTTCCCTGGCCACCTCCAAATACGGAACCGCCCTTTCTCCCATGTATATCGCCCTGGAGCATGGCTGGGACGGGAAAAAGGACATGCATGTATACTGCGATGAAACACGCCCCCTCCTTCAGGGAGCAAGGCTTTCCGCCTACGAAATGCAGTCTGCAGGTATCGATACCTACGTGCAGTGCGACAACATGGCTTCCTATACAATGAAGAACAAAAAGGTCGGGATCATCTTCGTCGGCTGCGACCGTGTGGCAGCCAACGGAGATTTCGCAAACAAGATCGGCACCAGCGGCGTAGCCATACTGGCCAGGCACTATGGAATCCCCTTCTACGTATGCGCACCCTCCTCCACTATCGACATGACCCTCCATTCCGGCGACGAGATCCGCATTGAACAGAGAAAACCGGAAGAAGTGACAGAGATGTGGTACGAAAAACGCATGGCCCCCGAAGGAGTAGGAGTAGTAAACCCCGCCTTCGATGTGACCGACCACTCCCTCGTCACCGGCATCATCACAGAAAAAGGCATCGCCACAGCCCCCTTTAAAGAAGCCTTCGAAAAAATGGGCATCCTCCCTGTAACGAAATACGTCGATAAATAGTAATTTTGCACTTTATCACAAATAAACATGAAAGACCCCTTCCGCTCTGGGAAGGGGT
>JAFOJB010000006.1 GCA_017420455.1 Blautia sp. | reverse complement strand
TGGATGATCGCCTCCAGCTCAGAGAAAGACAATGTGTTAAAAGCCGATTTCACAACCTGCTGCTTGCGGTCTTCCTCCGCGTTTTCCTCATGTACCGCTCGCATCATCTCAAGGCCAACCACCGTAGTTCCATACTCACTGACAATGATATCTTCAATATCGTATGGCTTCCCATTCCGGTACATAAATACGGTGCCGAGACGCTCTCCCGCAATATCAATCGGATTAATAATTCCCTGATAGTCATTGGAAACCTGTTCAAAACCCAGTGTCTGCAGATTGACATTCTCTTTTGTAGAAAGTACTCCTAAAAACCTTTCATTCAGAAGATTATCTACATGACTCCCAACTTTATCATCTATCAGCTCATGGATCTCCTCCACGCCCTGGCAAAGCCCGACGCCGAGAATTTTCCCTTTTTTGCTGAGTACAAGAATATTGGAGCTCAAGGTCTCTACAAGCACCTGACAGATGTCGTTAAAAACTACCTTGCTGGAACTACTGTTATGCAGCAGCTTGTTAATCTTTCTTGTCTTATCCAACAGTTGAACGCTCATCTTATCCTCCTTTCTTCAGAGTCTTGCTAAATAAAACACACTTTCAGTTTACACGTTTTCTGATCTCTTTTCAAGCAGTTTTTGAGTTTTTTCGCAATATTATGCATTTTAGTAATCCAGAAACGTTTTATCCCGCGTAATTAAAAAAGACTGCCTTCATGTCTTAATAATTATACAAAACATGTCTTATGGCAGTCCTTTTCAAAATACTTTTTCAGGCTACAGTCTCCGGAGGTGAGTCCGTGAACTCTGACTATTTCAGGATTCCTCCTGTTTCTTTTCTACATAGCCGCAGTTCTCCTTACTGCAGACCAGCTTATTTCCCTTTTCGATCAGATAGCTCTGACAGACAGGACACTTCTTTTCCGTAGGTTTCTGCCAGGACATGAAGCTGCATTCCGGATTGTTGGAGCAGCCATAGAATTTTCTGCCTTTTTTCGTCTTTTTCAGGACCACATCCCCGCCGCAGAGGGGACATGCTACCCCGATCTTCTCGAAATACGGTTTGGTATTCCTGCAGTCCGGAAACCCGGGACACGCCAGGAATTTTCCATGGGGACCATATTTGATCACCATATGCCTGCCGCAGTTATCACAGACCACATCCGAAACTTCATCCTGGATTTCGACCTTTTCCAGCTCCGCTTCCGCCTCGTCCACAACCTTTTTCAGATCCGGATAGAAGTTCCGCACCACCGTCTTCCACTGCACCGTACCGGCTTCCACACAGTCCAGCAGTCCTTCCATCATTGCCGTGAAATTGACATCCACAATACTGGGAAAGGAGTGCTTCATGATTCCGTTGACTACCTCGCCAAGCTCTGTAACATACAGATTTTTCTGCTCTCTGGAAACATACCTTCTGCTGATGATCGTGGTAATGGTAGGCGCATAGGTACTGGGGCGTCCGATCCCCAGCTCTTCCATTGTCTTTACCAGCGAAGCCTCCGTGTAATGCGCAGGCGGCTGGGTAAAATGCTGTTCCGGCAGGAATTTTCCCACCTTCAGGGGCATCCCCTCTTCAAGATTCTGGGAGATCAGGTTTTCCTTTTTGCCTTCCTCCTCGTCCTGGTACACAGAAAGGAAACCATCAAAGACCAGTTTGCTGGCCGATACCGTAAACTCCGCCTGTCCCTGCCCGTCCCCGATCCGGACTGTGGTGGTTTCATACCTGGCCGGCGCCATACGGCTGGCGGCGAACCTTCTCCAGATCAGCTGGTACAGCCTCAGCTGATCCCGGGAAAGAGAATCCTTCACATGGACCGGCGTCCTGGCGATATCCGTAGGCCGGATCGCTTCATGGGCGTCCTGTATCTTCTGGCCGTTTTTCACCGTCTTCTCTGCCTGAGAAACATAGGCGCTTCCAAACTGCTCCGAAATATATTCTCTTGCCACGCTGTCCGCTTCCTCCGAGATCCTGGTGGAATCCGTACGCAGATAGGAAATCAGGCCGATCGTCCCGCTCCCTTTTATATCCACGCCTTCATAGAGCTGCTGCGCGATCCGCATCGTTTTCTGCGTAGGGAAATTCAGCGTCTTTGAAGCTTCCTGCTGCAGGGTACTGGTAGTAAAGGGCAGCGGCGCGTTTTTGACGCGCTCCCCCTTCTTTACCTCCGTAATAGAAAACTCCTTCCCCTCCAGCCCTTTCAGCACCGCGTCCATCTCTTCCCTGCTGCGGATCGTCTGACTCTTATCTGCGGGATGGTACTTTGCGGTCAGCGGCTTTTTTTCTCCCTTTATCAGAAATTCCGCATCCAGGCTCCAGTACTCCTCCGGGATGAACGCGTTGATCTCCTCTTCCCTGTCACAGATGATCCGGAGAGCCACCGACTGCACCCTTCCAGCAGAAAGGCCTCTTTTTACCTTTGCCCACAAAAGAGGACTAATCGTATATCCCACCATCCTGTCCAGCATACGCCTTGCCTGCTGGGCATCCACCAGGTTCATGTCTATGTCTCTTGCTTCCCTGATGGAATTTTTTACCGCGGTCTTTGTGATCTCATTGAAGGTGATCCTGTGCATTTTGGATGGTTCTTCCTTCAGGGCCTGGGTAAGATGCCAGGAAATCGCCTCCCCTTCGCGGTCAGGGTCCGTCGCGAGATAGATCTTCTCCGATTTTTTCGCAGCCTTGCGAAGCCCTGCAAGAAGCTCTCCCTTGCCCCGGATCGTAATGTACTTTGGTTCGTAATCATGCTCCACGTCAATGCCAAACTGGCTTTTTGGAAAATCCCTTACATGGCCGTTGGACGCCAGTACCTCATAATTCGCCCCCAAAAACTTTTTGATCGTTTTTACTTTCGCAGGTGACTCCACGATCACCAGATTCTTTGCCATATTTCCTTTTAAACCCCCTTCAGAGCCAAACAGTCAAAATGTACTATACAGCAAAAAATTCCGGGACGCAAGTAGAAAGTTTTTCCTCTTTTATTGTTTCAGATATTGCTGCCTGCCGGTTTCCATGACGGCATTCTTCAGAATCAGCTGCAGAAGCAGGCTGCAGACCTTCTCCACCGGCCATCCGGTAATATTCACCAGATGATCAAGCTCCATCACCTTACATTCCTCCATCCTGTCATACAGTATCTTTTCCTCTCCGGTAAGGAGAGGCTTCTTCTCCTTTCTCTTCTCTTTCTGTTTCTCTGCGGGGATACCCAGCTCCGAAAGGATCACCTCGGGACAATAGGCAATTCCTGCTCCGTCGAAGATCAGTTCATGGCAGCCTCTGCTCAGGGGATCATTCACCGCTCCGGGAAGCGCATAAACGCTCTTCCCCTGCTCCATTGCATGGGACGCCGTAATCAGGGATCCGCTCTTCACCCTGGCCTCCACCAAAAGCACAATGTCCGAAAGACCGCTGATGATCCGGTTCCGCAGTGGAAAATGATGCGGCATCGCGGGCATCCCCGGCGTATACTCAGACACAATCCCTCCTCCCTGCCGGAGGATTCTCTGATAAAGCCCTCTGTTATAACGCGGATAACAGACATCCACCCCGCAGCCCATGACCGCAAAGGTAGGTGTCGGTCCGTCCAGGGCCCCCTTGTGCCCTTCCGAATCGATTCCCGACGCCAGTCCGCTGATCACCTGTACGCCGGCTTCGCTGAATTCCCTGGCATACCGGAATGCCTGGATCCTTCCATAGGCACTGCAGGCCCTGGCTCCGACGATCCCCACCGTCGGCAGGTCCTCCCTGGGAAGCTTTCCCAGCAGATACAGTTCCTCCGGCATATGGGGAAGCGCCAGCAGCCTTTCCGGATACCCCTCATCGCCCCTGTGAAGCAGAACAATTTCTGAAGGAGTTTCTTCTATATTATTATTGCCGTCCGTATTCTTCTGCGTCTGATACATATCCATTTCCTTGTCTGTTTTATTCATATCTTTTCTTTCCTCCATACATCAGCATCTCCTGTGCTGCGCCGGTTTGTGAGACCGGAACCTGTCCGGCAGTCAGGAATGAGGCAGTTATTTCTGTACAGTTCCTTACCGTTTTTCAAACGGCCGGTAGGTAAGGGCCTCCGCAACATGTTCCTTCCGGATCTCCCGGCATTCCTCCATATCCGCGATCGTCCGGGCTACCCGCAGGATCTTGTGATAAGACCGGGCGCTGAATTCGATCTTCCGGAAGGCTTTCTCCAGAAGATCCTTCGCCTCTTCGTCGGTCACACAGTATTTCCCGATCTGCCTTCCTGAAAGCTCTGCATTAAAGCAGATGCTTTCTCCCCTGTAACGCGCCTCCTGGATCTTCTGAGTCCTTTCCACTCTCTTCCGGATACTTTCAGAGCTCTCTCCTTTCCCTGCGGAAAGCATCTGCTCAAACGTAACCGCCGGAATGCTGACACAGAGATCGATTCTGTCCAGCAGCGGCTGACTTACTCTTGCCATATACCGGCTGATCTGCTCTCTGGTGCAGGTACACCGGGACATATCCGGATAGAATCCGCAGGGACACGGGTTCTGTGCCGCCACCAGCATGAAATTCGCGGGAAAACGATACCTGCCGTTTGCCCTGGAAATACATATGCTTTTATCCTCCAGCGGCTGGCGCAGGATCTCCAGGCTCTCCCTTCTGAACTCCGGTATCTCGTCCAGGAAAAGCACGCCTCTGTGAGCCAGAGTCACCTCTCCCGGGCCGGGAATCCTTCCGCCGCCCGCCAGAGCTGCCTGGGAACTGGTATGATGGGGACTTCGAAACGGTCTGGTCCGGATCAGCGGGTCTTCCCTGGAAAGCAGTCCTGCAATGCTGTAAATCTTCGTCAGCTCCAGACTTTCCTCAAATGACAGCTCCGGCATGATCGTCGGGATCCTTTTCGCGATCATCGTCTTCCCGGATCCCGGAGGTCCTGAAAAAAGCAGATTATGGAACCCGCTCACCGCAATCTCCGCAGCCCTCCGGGCTCCCTGCTGTCCCAGGATCTCTGAGAAATCGACCGTGGGAGCTGTCTTCTCTGTGTTCTGCGGCAGTCTGTTATCCGGGAGCCGGAATTCCTCCGGTTTTTCAAGGTAATAGATCAGTTCCGAAAGATTTCTGACCCCGATCACCTTCATATCCTTCACCAGAAGCCCTTCCTCGAGATTTCCATAAGGGATCATGCAGTATCTGCACCCGGTTTCCCTGGCATGCACGACTCTCGGCAGGATCCCCGAAACCGGCTGGATCTCCCCATTCAGACTCAGCTCCCCGACTACCAGCACATTTCTCAGGGAAGCCGCATCGATCACGCCTGCCGCGCAGAGTACGGAGGCTGCCACCGGCAGATCAAAGCCGGAGCCTTCCTTTCTTATATCCGCCGGGGCCAGGTTCACCGTAATCCTCTTCGGAGGAAGAGACAGTCCGTTATTCTTCAGGGCAGTTCTCACCCGGTCCTGCACCTCCTTGACCTGCGCCGTAGCATAACCCACCATAATAAATACCGGAAGTCTGTCGCTCACATCCGCTTCCACCTGAACCGGAATCACCTCCATTCCCTGAATCGCAGAAGTCAACACACTTGCAAACATAGAAAAAACCTCCCTTCAGCCCTCCCTTCAGAATTCTGCCGTGATCCCTGCAGAGGGCCTGATTGAAACCAGATATACAGAAACCGGAAAAACAGATCTGTGAAAAAAAGATGAAAAACCAGGATAATGTACAGATGATACAGATGATATAAAAACGAAACAGATGACATAGAAACGAAACAGTTGATATAGAAGCGAAACAGGTGATATAGAAGCGAAACAGATGATATAGAAGCGAAACAGGTGATATACATGATGCAGGCAGATCTGATACATGCGGACGGATCCGGAACCGGCAGATGAATATGACACCTGCGGACAGATCCGGAACAGCAGATAGTTGTGGTACATTTGACGAACCTGAAACAGGCAGCTGAATATGGTACAGGTGATGGATTGGGAAGATGCGGACGG
>JAFOJB010000582.1 GCA_017420455.1 Blautia sp. | reverse complement strand
GTAGTCCGGCGTCAGGTCCATATACAAGGACACGATATGTGCTGTCATGGTATTGATGCAAAGCCGTCCTGAGGGGGTGAAATATTCTTTTTCATAGGCGGTTCTGATCTTCGAGGCCAGCTCCGAGTAATACGCGGCGTCCTCTGTCTTTCCCAGGACAGCCGCCGCCTTCGCCACGATCCGGGCTGAATAGTAGTAATAGCCCGAGCAGATCAGGAACGGTTCTGTGGCGCCGTATACGCCGCCCGGATAGTTTCCGTCCAGGGCCAGCCAGTCCGCGTAATGGAATCCGCTCTGCCACAGGTAATGGTTTCCGTATTTTTCATCCTGGGAACGCATGTAATCCACCCAGGCCTTCATGCTGTCATACTGCCTGCGAAGGATCCCCTTGTCGCCAAAATGCAGCCAGACATTCCAGGGAATAATGGTCGCTGCGTCTCCCCATGCAGTGGAGGCGTCTCCCGGATAATTCGCTACCGGTACAACATCCGGGACACTTCCATGAAGCTTTTTCTGCTCTTCATAGAGATCCTTCCCGAATTTCGTATAGAAAGCGACCGTGTCCATGTTAAAGCAGGCTGTTCCGGAGAAGATCTGGGCGTCTCCTGTCCAGCCGTAGCGTTCGTCCCTCTGGGGGCAGTCTGTCGGAACATCCAGGAAATTTCCCTTCTGTCCCCACTTCGCATTGTGGAACAGCTGGTTGATCAGCGGATCGCTGGTCTCGATCTGTCCCAGCTCCTCCATGTCCGAATGGATCACCAGTCCCCGGTAATCCTCAGGATCCGGCTCAGCCTCAAGTCCCGTGATCTTCACAAAACGGAAGCCGTAGAAGGTAAAGTGCTGCCGCACCCAGCGTTCCGTCCCATCAGAGATATAGGTAAATTCCGCCTTCGCGGTTCTCAGGTTGTCATTGTAGAAATTCCCGTCCTGAAGGATTTCCCCAAACTGGAAAAACAGCTTATGCCCGGCGGGAGCCGTGCAGCGGAAGGTAAGCCAGCCCACCATGTTCTGTCCCATATCAAGCACGGTTTCTCCGGCAGGCGTATGGATCACCTCCACTGGTCTGATCCTCTCATGGACAATAAGCGGCGGATTCAGCCTGGGGCAGAGCCGCTCTTTTCCAAGGTTGATCTTTTCGACCCCGAAGGTTTCCATTACATCCAGGGAAGCGTCATACACTTCGCCGGGATAAATGCCGCTGTACACAACCCGGCTCTTTCGTGCCGTCCATGTTGTGTCCGTACAGATGGTCTCTTCGGACCCATCCTCATACCAGATCCGGATCTCTCCGATGGCAGCCAGACGGTCTCCGTAGTTCTCTTCCTTTTTGATCAGTCCGTACCAGCCCTTGTACCAGCCGTCGCCAAGAGCGATCTCCAGAAGATTCTCCCCATGCTTCAGGGAAAGTTCATAGGTCTGGTAAGGGATCCAGGTATCATAATCGCAGAAGCCCGGCATCAGGCATTCCTCGCCCTGCTTATCCCCATTAAGGTAAAGCTCATATACTCCAAGACCGACTCCGTAGAAGCGCGCCTTTCTGACGGGTTTTGACACAGCGATCGTCTTCCGGAGCACTGCCTGGGTCTCCTTCGGAAGGGCCGGGGTGATCCATTCTGCCTTCCATTCTCCGGCTTTGGCCGTTTCAAACCAGGCTGTCTCACTTTCCGCCGTATCCCCGTTGTCCGCCCAGACCTGCACCTTCCAGAAATATCTGGTTTCCATCTGAAGGTCGATAGGAAGCTCATAGCCGGTATTCAGAATATCCTCCCGCTCCGTACTGTCGTGAACGATTTCCCGGAACTGCGGATCCAGGGCCGCCAGAATTCTGGCCTTTTTCTGCTTCTTTCCTGTAGTCTCTGTCACCACATAGGAGACAGTGGGATTCGTAAGGTCACATCCCAGAGGGTTCGTAAAATGATTGATTTTCAGATGTTCGATTTTCATAGGTTTTCTCTCCATGCAGCTGTCTGCCCTGTTTCCAGTCCGTGGTCTTGTCATGTGCTTTGCGCAGAAAAAGGGCTGTGAAAAAAGTCCTGTCCTGACATCTTACCGTCTGTCGCGATACCTGAAATACAGGCATTCCGACAGACTACTAAATGGAAAGGATAAGCGGCTTTTTTCACAGCCCCTTTGTTGTCTCTCCGGGAAATATCAATCTCGCTTATCCTGGCTCTTCTTTCCCGTCCTGTGTAAGGATTTATCCAGAAATAACTGTCCCGAATTGCTGTCTTTTTACACAGCAAAAATCATTTACATAGTAATGGCTTCTGTCTTAGATCAGTTTCCCTTCAGAGCGGTAACTGCGTCATTTGCGAGTTTCCCAAGCGCTGCGGCAGCTTCGGAGGTTTCTCCGGACTGTGAGCTGAACAATGTGGAGATTCCCTTGCTGAGCAGGCCGGAGAAATTCTCTCCGTTCAGGCTGTTCAGCACGGTATCCAGCTCTACGCCGTTGGTGATGCTGCTGAACATTTCTTTGACCTTATCGCTGTTCAGAAGAGATGTGAAGGCAGCCTGGATGGATTCTCCGCCGGCGGCCTTGCCGAACAGGCTCTTGATGGTTTCAGATACTTTTGAATCCTCCAGTACGCTCTTGAAGGCATCCATGTTTACAGAGCTGATGCCGAAAGAGCTGAGGAAATCGCTGCTGCCAAGCAGATCCACGATTCCCTGCAGGTTCAGTTTGGAAACGTCCAGATTCTTCAGGATCGGGCTGTTCTTCAGGGAAGAAAGCACGGAATCGATATTGAAATCCTTCAGATTGAAGTTGGAAAGGTCGATGCCGCCAAGAAGGCTGTTGAAGTCGAAATCGCCAAGGTTCAGGTCTCCGAGGCCGAACTTGCTGAGATCCAGGTCCCCAAGACCCAGGCTGTTCAGGTCGAAATTCTCGATCCCGATGCTTTCCCCTACCTGTCCGATGGCGTCGGATACAAGTCCTGCCAGACCCGATGCGGATTCTTCGGCGCATACTGTCAGGCTGCCCGCCAGTAAGGTCACAGAGATCATCATTGCCGCGATTGCTTTTTTCATAGTTAATGCTCCTTTCTGTCAGCTGGTTTCTGAAAAACCAGCTGTATTGTTGACTGTAAAATCACATACATTATAACATATGAACTGATCTGCGTGTATTTATTTTTTTGCGAACTGCCATGATCCGAAGTCACAGGGCTTTACGTCCTGCAGGTGCGGACAAAGCTTCTTCTGACGTCAGGAAAGCCGAAAAGACGCCGAAAACT
>JAFOJB010000581.1 GCA_017420455.1 Blautia sp. | reverse complement strand
TCCTCCTGCGATGAAAAAAGCCCCACAGAAACAAGTGGGGCTTTCCACAAAGCTTATTATCTCTCTGGCCCAGGGCCGGGGTCCATTACGCACCAGGAGCAAGGGGGTCAAAGCTGCCCTCTTCGCTCTGGCCGGCTGCCGTAGTTCCTTCGGCCGGAGCTTCTTCTGCAGAAGTTCCTTCAGCCGTAGTTCCTTCAGCCGGAGCTTCTTCTGCAGAAGTTCCTTCAGCCGCAGTTTCTTCCGTGGGGGCTTCACCCGCACCAGGTTCCTCAGCGGGAGCCTCTTCAGCGGGAGCCTTGTCCGCAGCAGGTTCCTCAGCGGGAGCCTCCTCAGCGGAAGCCTTGTCTGCCGCAGGTTCTTCAGCGGGAGCCTCTTCAGCCGGGCCAGCCTGTTCTTCCTCAGCCGCGGCTGCTCCTCCCGTTTCGAGCTGTGCCAGTAATTCGTTCATATAAGCTTCTTCTGCCTGCTCGATCGTTACAGGCGGTTCGAGACCTAAAGAATAGGTAAGGATTTCCGGATGCCGGGTGGTGAAGTTCAGAAACGCGTTATTGATGGCCATGTCCATGGAGGTCTCCAGATCCTGTGCCTTTTTGTCTCCCAGACCGGCTGCTTCGATGATCGCCCGGAGATTCTCTTCGCTGTCTCCGATCATGGCATCTGCTACAGTATAGGTTCCATCCTTCTCCTGGTGCAGGGTGATCAGATATTTGTCTACATTGTACTGCTGCAGAGACAGATTGCTGCCTTCTATGACCCCAAAGAAGCACCAGAGATCGGCAAGAACCTTTGTCATTCCAGCTTCATCAGGTTCGGAAGAATGAATGATCTGTGCGCTGGGAACGGGAAGCAGCTGCGCACCCTCTTCCTCTGTGTATGCACTGTTTTCCGAAATGATGAACTCATTGATCGGTACCTGCATAACACCTGCATAGAGGTAGGTATTATCCCCGGCCGGAGCTCCTGCTCCCAGACCGGCTTCTCCGGCCAGTGAACCAAGAAGGGAGCCGGCCAGACCCTTGAGTGCGTCCGTATCGATGGAGCCATCCTCGGTAAGATAGGGGGAAAGCTGTTCCTTCAGGGAAGCTGCTATGCCTGCGCCTTCTTCCTCCAGCCTGTCGATATAAGCACCGGCTTTTTCTTTCAGCTGGCTTCCCTTTTCCTCAATGGCTGTGGTGAGGTTGTCTACGGCTTCCCTGATTTCGTCCTTTTTGTCATCCAGTGTTGTCATGATCTCCTGATACAATTCCCCAGCCTTGTCAACCTCTCCAATATACCTGGCAAGGGGGCCGTCATCTGCAAGAAGATTGGAAGCAAGGCCTCTCAGCGCGCCGAGAAGACTGTCATCTTCGGTATCCTGCGCCGACGCTGCAGCAGTGCCTTCTGATTCTGCATATACGGCAGGGCCAGCCAGCAAGGACGCTGCCATTGTACCGGAAATAAGAAGAGTAACCAGTTTCCTTTTCATTTGTTTGTCCTCCTGTAAAAAAGATGGTTCAGTTTCATTCATATTCATTATTATACTTTACTTCATTAAAATGTCCAGTTAAAAATTCTGCGGGGGTGTGCTGCGAAGGTGAACTGTAGTTACTATTCACAGTCGATTCAGATGCAAGGGCATATTTGTCATGCTTGCATGTAAGAATATGCCCTTGCATATGAATCTGACAGCGAAAGCTGTCACTCCACAACATGAGGAATTCAGGCACGGAGTGCCGGGAGAGCCGTAAGGCGGGAATTCCGAATGCTGTGGGGGACTGTGAATAGTAACGAACTGTAACAGAAGTGAAAAAAAGATGGTTGTAAGGTATCCTGACAGGTAGGAAAAAAAGAAAAAATAGGTTATAATCAGAACAGAAAGCAGTAGAGGAAAAATGGAAACCTTAAAATGCTTCAGGAAGTCAGAACAAAGGAGGGAATACTCAGCAAAGTACAGCAGGCAGGATATACGGTTTTCAAGGGAATCAGCGACTCGATCATGTGGCGGAGGCGGATTCTGTTGCCGGCCGTGTTCCTTCCGACAACAGTCAACTGCCATACGGCAGCAATATATGTCAGTATAGTGCTGCGGACAAGAGGTGAATATGAAGAAAGAACTGAAAATTGCGATCACGATTTTCGCCATGGCCTTTGTGCTTGGCCTGAACATTACGGGAATCATGCCGATACTGAGTCTTGTGTCGGAAAAATACGCTTCTTACAGCACCAGCCAGATCCAGATGCTGCAGACCGTTCATTATGCGCTTATGATGGCCGGTTCTCTGAGCATCGGATATCTGACCACCAGATTTACGAAGAAAAAAATTGTCCTCGCGGGGCTTCTGATCGTTGGACTGACGGGGGTGTTTCCCACATTTGTGGAGGGTTTCTGGGTCCTTCTGATCTGCCGCGTCCTGATCGGATTCGGCTTCGGGATCTTCAGCCCGATGAGCACGGCGATCATAGCGGAATTCTTCCCTCCGGAAAAAAGGGCGGGCTTTATGGGGCTCAATGTGGTCGGGATGGGCATCGGAACCATGGTCTGCAATCTGCTGGGAGGATTCCTGGCGAAAAACGGACTGCGGTATTTTTATCTCATATATCTTGCAGCCTTCCTGGGAGCTCTCGTCGTTCTGCTGGTACTGCCGGAAACCCCGGTCATTTCCGGAGAAAGGGCATCCAGGATAAAGCTGAATTCCATGGTTTATACGCTGTCTCTGATGTTCTTTATGCACACACTGTTTATCAATGCCTACAGCACGAATATCAGTCTTTATATTTCCGGGAATATCACCAGGGATCCGGGAGCCTCGGGGTTTGCCACCGCGGTGAACGCTGCCTCCGCCATGGTCATGGGAATTCTGTTTACGAAGGTGGTGAACCGCTTCCGCGGGATGACTCTGCCCTTCTCCATATTCTGCGCGGCGGTCGGCTATGCTTCCGTCCTTTTTATACCGGGGATGGCAGGCGTCATGGTCTCCAGCGCGTTATGCGGCGTTTCCCTGAGCTGCTTCGCGGCTATGGGAGCATACCTCATCAGTGTTTCCGTAGAAGAGGAAGCTGTGGCGAAGGCCAGCGGCGTCTACACGATCATCGGCGGGATCGGCGGCCTCATCGCTCCGCTGGTGCTGAGCAGCTCCGCCGGTCTTCTGGGAGGAAATACGCCTGAGAACCAGTTCCGTATCGCCATGGCAGGCATGTTCCTCCTTGGTGCAACTGTGGCTGTATTTCTCTCCGGCAGGAAGCAGGAGCAGACGCAGGATTGAGACAGACCACCAGGGTAAAGAATTGCAGACAGCGGCCGTCATCAGCGGAGAAGGAAAGAATTGCGGACAGCGGCCGTCATCAGCGGCGAAGGAAAGAATTGCAGACAGCGGCTGTCATCAGCGGCGAAGGAAAGAATGGCAGGTATACAGCCTGCAGTGGATTTTGATCGCGGGTACAGATATGCCTGCGGGAAAATAATGTAATATCCGGGAAACCACAGACAGCAAAGAACACAGCGAAAGGAAGACGATTATGGAAAAATCATTAAGCGGCATCAAAGTCATTCAGCTGGCAAATTTCATCGCGGCGGCGGCAACAGGACGGTATCTGGCAGATCACGGCGCAGATGTGATCATCGTTGAAGCGGCAAAGGGAGATCCCATCCGTTATACGCAGGAGCAGGAGGGACGCCCCCAGAATATCAGGGAAAATGTCGCCTGGGAATACCTGAACGGAAATAAGAGGTGCATCTCACTCAATACCAAGACAGAAGAGGGAAAGGAAGCTCTGTTCAGACTGCTGGAGGATGCGGATGTGCTGCTCACGAACTGGAGACTTGGCGCGCTGGAAAGAGCCGGCCTGGATTACAACAGTCTGAAGGAGAGGTTCCCCCGGCTGGTTTACGCCATGATCCTCGGCTATGGAAAGACCGGTCCGGACAAGGACCTTCCCGGGTACGATTTCACCGCCTTCTTCGGAAGAGGAGGCTATACCCAGAATCTCCGCCGCCGCGGAAACGATCCCATCACCATGATCCCCGGACTGGGCGACAATAACGTCGGCCTGATGCTGGCCATGGGGATCATCACCGCCCTTTTCCACAGGGAAAGGACAGGAAAAGGGGATTTTGTGTCCACCAGTCTTTACGAAACGGCCATCTTCAATATGTCCATGATGCTTCTTGGCGTCCAGTATGACGGTCAGGCCAGAAACTACCCGATCTCCATCTATGATAACCGGAATCCGCTGAACGGCGCTTACCGTACCAATGACGACCGTATCATCCAGTGCGCCTGCCCGGACTATGATCCCAGGTTCGAGCAGTTTATGAAGGCGATCGGCCGGGAAGACCTGATCGCGGCCGGGAAGTATTATCCCCAGGCAGAAATGATCAGAAACGAACTGATCCGGGAGCTGATCGACGAGATCCAGAAGACCTTCCTGGAGCATGATGTAAAAGAGATGGACGAGATGCTGAAGAAAGGGGATATCCCTCACAGCACTGCTTTCAGCTGGGAGGATATCATGAACGACCCGCAGGCGCATGCGGTGGGGGCCTTCTATGATGTAACCTGTCCCAACGGCGTGGTGAGAAAAGCCACCCATACGCCGGTCCGCCTGGAGAGCGAAGGAGAACTGGAAGGCAGGACCGCTCCCATGATCGGAGAGCAGGGGAGAGAGATCCTCAAAGAAGCCGGGTACGATGACGCAAAGATCGACGCGATGCTGGAGAATGGATCCCTGTATATCTGGAAGGATCAGGAATAGACTGTTGTTTCTGTACAGTTCCGAAGTCAGTTCAGACGAAATACATGTCAAAGAGGAGAGAAAGCAGAACATGTTTACATTCGGAATCGATATCGGGTCGACGACCTCCAAATGCGTTGTAATGAAGGATGGAACCCAGATCGTGAGCTCTTCCCTTCTGACAGGAGGGATCGGGACCCGAAGCCCGCAGGAAGCGGTCCGTATGGCTCTGGAAGGTGCCGGCGTCCGAAGAGAAGAGCTTGCCGGGGTGTGCGCCACCGGATATGGAAGAAACCGCTATGAGGACGCGGAATTTCATGTAAGCGAGCTTACCTGCCACGGGCTTGGAGCTCATTATATCTTTCCGTCTGTCCGTACCATCATCGATATCGGCGGACAGGACGCAAAGGTGATCTCGCTGGATGAGAAGGGCAGGATGCAGAACTTTCTGATGAACGATAAATGCGCGGCAGGAACCGGCAGGTTTCTGGACGTCATGGCGAATATCCTGGTGATCCCGGTGGGAGAGCTGGAGAAATACAGCCAGGAGGCAAAGGAACCGGCCAGGATCTCCAGCACCTGCACGGTCTTTGCCGAGAGCGAGGTGATCAGCCAGCTGGCGAACGGCGTGGAGATGACCGATCTGGTGGCAGGCATCTGCCAGTCCGTCGCCGGGCGGGTGGCAGCGCTGGCAAAACGGATCAGCATTGTTCCGGAGGTCTGTATGAGCGGCGGAGTCGCCCGGAACGGCGGCGTGAGAAGCGCTCTTTCAGAAAAGATCGGACAGCCGATCCTGTTTTCCCCTTACGCCCAGCTGTTCGGCGCCATCGGAGCCGCGCTCTACGCATTCGAAAAGACAGCCTGATCCTGCGGCCTGCTGTCGGGTATTTAACCTCCGGAGGAGCCGGGGATCAGGAGAATATAGAAAGCAGGGCAGGTCCCTGCAGAAACCAGAAAGAGAGGTAAGTTTCATGGCAGAAGAAGTGAAAAAACAGCGTCCGCCGCTGGACCCGAACAGCGCGAAGGCCAGGCTTGGAAAGATTGCGGCGGAGGCTTATTCCTCTGCGCAGGCGGCGAAGGAAAGAGGAGAGATGGTCGGCTGGTGCTCCAGCAACTTCCCGGTAGAGATTCCGGAGACCCTGGGGCTCTCTGTGGTATACCCGGAGAACCAGGCGGCAGGCATCGCGGCCCGCGGCGCCGGAGAGCGGATGTGCAGCATCAGCGAAGCCGAGGGGTATTCCAATGATATCTGCGCCTACGCCCGGATCAGTCTGGCCTATGCCAGGGTGAAAAGCGCGCCGGAGCAGGATATGCCGCAGCCGGATTTCCTGCTTTGCTGCAACAATATCTGCAACTGCATGATCAAATGGTACGAAAACCTTTCCCGGGAACTGAAGATCCCCATGATCATGATCGATATACCCTTCAACCCGGACTATGAAGTCTCCGACGCGGAGCTTGCCTATGTCCGTGACCAGTTCTGGGCGGCGATCCATCAGCTGGAGGAGCTTACCGGCAAAAAGTGGAGCGATGAAAAATACAAAGAAGTGATGGAGATCAGCGGCAGGACCAGCCGGGCCTGGCTGGCAGCGACAGCGTGCGCGAAATATACCCCGTCTCCCTTCAACGGCTTCGACCTTCTGAACCACATGGCCGTGATGGTCACCGCCAGAGGAAAGCTGGAGGCGGCAGAAGCGATGGAAAAGCTTCTCTCCGAGTATGAGGAAAATCATGAGAAGGGCGTCAGCACCTTCCGCGCGGAGGAAAAATACAGGATCATGTTCGAAGGAATCGCCTGCTGGCCCTGGCTCCGCGTTACCTCCACAGGTCTGAAGAGCCGCGGCATCAATATGGTGACCACCATCTACGCGGACGCCTTCGGCTT
>JAFOJB010000580.1 GCA_017420455.1 Blautia sp. | reverse complement strand
TCCTTCCAAGGCCGAATTCCTTCGCCAGTACATGAAGAGCAAACCAGGCCCTGATATATTCATCTCTGGCTTCTGTAACATACAGCTCTGTGGACCATTCGCAGTTGTAGCCTTCGTCCTCGGCGAGAATACAGGGCTTGTTTACACAGGCGGCCAGCTCCGGCCCGTCCATTTTCTGTACGGTCTTGAGTTCAAAGAATCTGGCGCCGGCATAATAGGAAGCGATGATATTCTGCGCCAGCTGGGTATGGGGTCCTGCTGCAGGTCCAATGGGGTTCTCCAGTGTTCTTTCAAAAATCTTCAGGGTTTCTTCCCCTGCGGTATAGGGTTTTCTTACACCAAATACGGACCCTTTTTTCTGTTCCGTCAGGATCCAGTTCATGATCTGTCCGAATGACATACCATACATTATATCACTCATGATCAGCCACCTCCTCCATAAACGCATGTTTCTCAATGACTCATTCCGGTGGTTATCGTATTATTTCGCGCTGTTGATATCGTCGGCCAGTTCTCTGGCGGCCTGGCGGCAGTCTGCCATAAGCTTTTCTTCATCGCAGACCAGCACCTCTCTGTCCTTCATCAGGACCTTTCCGTTGCAGACGGTCGTGACGACATTCCTGCCGCAGCAGCCGAACAGCAGATGGCCGTTCGTGTTGAGCGCATGCATGGGAGTCAGAGGATCATATTCCAGCACGATGACGTCCGCCGCCGCGCCTTTCTTCAGAACGCCGGTTTCCTTTCTGAAATACCGTCCGGCTATTCTGCGGTTGCCCTCGAAGAGCATCTGCGGGATTTCGCTCCAGGCGGCGTTCGGGTCGCAGAGATGATGCTTATGAAGAATATTGGCGACCTTCCAGGATTCAAACATATCATGAGTATAACCGTCGGTCCCGAGTCCTGTGAGTACGCCCCGGTGCACCAGTTCCATGGTGGGCGGGCAGCCGCAGGCATTTCCCATATTGGATTCCGGATTGTGGACCACCATGGTATCCGTTTCCTTTATGAGATCCATCTCGTGGGGATTGATATAAATGCAGTGGCCGAGCAGGGTTTTCGGCCCCAGAATGTTCCAGTCGTACAGCCGGTCCACGATCCTTTTCCCATGAGCCTTAAGGCACTGATGCAGATCCTCGATTCCTTCTGCCACATGGATATGATACCCCACGCCCTCCGGCTTCACTTCGTTTACAAAGGCCATGGTCTCGTCGGAGATGGTGAAGGAGGCATGCATGCCCATCATTCCGGCGATCATATCCGAATCATCCTGCAGGGCATGGTTGATGAAATTCACATTTTCCATGACGGACTGCCTGGATTTTTCCATGCCGTCTCTGTCCGACACTTCATAGCACAGGCAGGTACGGATCCCAAGCTCCTTCGCCGCCGCTTCGATCTCGAACAGGGAACCTTCGATGTGTCCGAAGCTCGCATGGTGATCGAATACGGTAGTGACGCCGTTTCTGATACAGTCCAGATAGGTGGCGCAGGCAGAAAGCCGTGTCTGGGAAAGGGTCAGGTGCCGGTCGATGGTCCACCACATGCCGTCCAGGATGTCCAGGAAGCCTTTCGGATCGTAGCCATTGATGGAAAGGCCTCTTGCAAAGGAGCTGTAAATGTGTTCATGGGCGTTGATGAGCCCCGGCATGATGACGCCGCCTTTTGCGTCTATGAATTCCGCATCCGGCCAGGTTTTCCGGATCTTCTCTGTCTCTCCGGTTTCCAGGATTTCATTCCCGCTGATGGCCACCGCGCCGTTCTCCAGGAAGGTATTTTCGTCGTTTCTTGTGATCACTTTTCCATTGCCGATGATAAGCATTTTCTCTCCTCCTTTTCTGTGTATTTTCACAACGATAAAAGGATAAATACAGAAATATTTTATGGATTTTATACTATCAATGTACCATATTTCCGCCGTAATTACAACATGAAACAATGTTACAGTTCACGGTCTCACCGGTTGGGGACTGCAGCGAAACAATGAGGCATCTACAGGACCATCAGCAATGTTCCCGCCCCGATCAGGATACAGCCCAGCGCAGATTTCATGGTGAACTGCTCGTGGAGAAAGACTGCTGCAAGTATCAGGGTGATCACCACGGACAGCTTGTCGATGGGAACCACTCTGGATGCCTCGCCCATATGCAGAGCCCTGTAGTAGCAGAGCCAGGAAGCTCCGGTAGCCAGTCCGGACAAAACCAGAAATATCCAGCTTTTCTGGCTGATTTCCTTCAGCCCCCCCTGCTGGTTCGTCAGAAATACCATTCCCCAGGCCATAACGACAACCACCATGGTACGGACAGCTGTCGCCAGATTCGAATTCACTCCTTCGATCCCGATCTTCGCAAGAATAGAGGTAAGGGCAGCGAACACCGCCGATCCCAGTGCAAATATAAACCACATCGTCCAATTCCTCCTCTTTGTCTCTCCGTTTTCTGAAAAAACAGCCTCTCACGGGATGTGAGAGACTGGTATATTCTGTGCGATAAAACCGCCGGTTACTTTTTATTCATACAGCATTGTTTATATTTCTTGCCGGAGCCGCAGGGGCAGGGATCGTTTCTCCCGATCTTTTTATTCTGACGGACATAGGTTTCTTCGCCGTTCGAAATAACAATGCC
The DNA here is from genome assembly GCA_017420455.1 of Blautia sp. Taxonomy (GTDB): domain Bacteria; phylum Bacillota; class Clostridia; order Lachnospirales; family Lachnospiraceae; genus Blautia_A. The sequence goes on along the minus strand of JAFOJB010000580.1, from coordinate 501 downwards.
CTCTATCTGGGCTTTTTTCTCGGGATACCAGTTAAAGTAATTCCCGGGATAATCGTCGATTCCGAATCTCTTCATCTGTCTGAGCAGGTCTGTTCTGTATTTATCTATGAGGGATTCTTCCGACAACTGACGAAAATAACTTTTCGCTTCCTCGTAAAAAACGGGATACTCCCGGGAAATATATGCCTCCTGTTCCAGGATCTCTTTTCTTTCTTCTATGGCACAGAGAAGCGCGTCGCACATCACAAAACGAACCCAGGACGCTTTCTCCTTTCCTTCCTCCCGCTCCGCATTCATCCGCAGCTGCAGAACCTCGGCCAGATAACCGCAGGACTTCGGCAGTTTTTTATTACTCATGACAAACTGCATCTCTATTGTTTTTACGAAGAGACTGATCTCTTCCTTTTTCCGGGGATCCCGCGTCAAAGCTTCCAGCTGCTGCAGACACTTCCGCATTACTACAGCCTTCTCCGGAGTAAAATATTCATAATCAGTGATCGT